>NZ_JBLVOL010000104.1:62095-112323 GCF_053543755.1 Achromobacter semiaridum
CACGCGATGGAGCCGCTGGCCTGGGCCTTCCTGCTGTCCGTGCAAGGCATGGTCTGGCTGGCGGGCGGCATCTCGGCCCTGCACCTGCCGGCCATGGGGAAGCTGAACCCCCAGGGCGCGTTCCTGGTGGTGGCCGGTGCGCTGTTGCCGGCCGCCGCCGCGCTGGCGGTGCTATGGCCGCGCCGCCACGTGCTGACGGGCGGCGTGACCTGGGGCGTGCCCATCGCCTTGCTGGCCCTGGCGCTTTTCTGGCTGCCCAGCCCGGGCGTGGGCTTTGCGCTGGCCTGGCTGTTGCTGGGCTTTGGGCTGAACCAGTTGCGGCTGGTCATCTTTGGCGTGTTGAGCCTGCTGGCTTATCTGGGCGTCTATTACTACCAGCTGGATGTGCCGCTGCTGCAAAAGGCGCTGTGGCTGGGCGGTGGCGCCGCGCTGCTGTTCGTGCTGCGCGGCCTGGTCTGGCTGGTGCCGCGCTTGATGCGTACGCAGGCGCCCGACCGGCGCGCGCCGCTGCCGCCGGTGTCAGGTCCGCTGCGCTGGCGCACGCTGGCCATTCTGGGCGGTCTGGCGCTGGTGCTGGTGGTGGCCAATGGCGGCATCTGGCAGCGCGAAAAGCTGCTGGCTACCGGCAAGGTCGTGATTCTGGAACTGGCGCCGGTCGATCCCCGGTCGCTGATGCAGGGCGACTACATGGCGCTGAATTTCGCCGCCAGCCGCGACATCACCCGGCTGCGCTTGGGTGGCGATCGCCTGGCGGACGAGGACTCCCTGATGGGGTTTGAGCCCGACGGATACGTGATGCTGCAAGCCGATGCGCGCGGCGTGGCCCACGCCGCTACGCATCCAGCCGAACGCGCAGCCGCATGCGCCGGGCGAAGTGCCGTTGCGATACCGGGTGCGCGATCGCGGCGTGCGTATCGTCACCAACGCCTGGTTCTTCCAGGAGGGCGAGGCCAAGCGCTTTGAAGTGGCGCGATATGGCGAACTGCGCGTGGCGGAAAACGGCGAAGCCTTGTTGGTGCGGATGCTGGGCGAAGACCTGCAACCGCTGTAGCAGCGCGCTATTTTTGAAGGGATGGCAGCGGAAAGCGCCGCGCCCAGTGCGCGGTGGCCGCCGACAGGAATGCTTCCGGTTCCGCCGCCGAGATGGGCGCGAAACCCAAACCGCGCCATGCTTCTTGCAGCGCGTTAAGGGGAGCGCCGATGTCGATGGGAGGCGCGCCGTTCTGCTTGGACAACTTCAAGCCGCTGGCCGCGTCCAGCATCAACGGCACGTGCAGGTAGCGCAGCGGTGGCAAGCGCAGCAGGCGGCCCAGCACGCGCTGGCGCGCGGTGGAACTGAGCAGATCCGCGCCACGCACCACATCGGTCACGCCCTGCTCCCCGTCGTCCACTACCACTGCCAATTGATACGCCCACAAGCCATCGGCGCGCCGCAAGGCAAAGTCGCCCACGGCGGCGGCCACGTCCTGCTCTTGCGGACCCAGCCAGCGGTCTTCGAAATGTTCAACGCCGTCAGGCACGCGCAAGCGCCACGCGCGCGCCTGCCGGCCGGGCGGCAAGCCGTGACGGCAGGTGCCTGGATACGGACGTTCACCGTCGGCGCCAGGCGCGGTCTGGCCGCGCAAGGCGGAATCGGCGATTTCACGGCGCGTGCAGCCGCAGCCGTAGATCAGGCCACGGGCGGCAAGCGAGTCAAACGCGGATTGATAGGCGGCGTTGCGCTGGGACTGCCACAGGACGTCGCCGTCCCAGTGCAAGCCCAATGCGCGCAGTTGCGCCATGATGGTGTCGGCGGCCCCTGCGACGCTGCGGGGGGTGTCCACGTCTTCCATGCGCAGCAGCCAGCGCCCGCCGTGGGCGCGCGCGTCCAGCCAACTGGCCAGCGCGGCCACCAGCGAACCCGCGTGCAGCGGCCCGCTAGGGCTGGGGGCGAATCGGCCTACGTACGGCATGGCAACCGCTTACAGCAACCGCAAAAAACCTGCGCGCCGCTTCAATGCAACAACCGCACGCCCTCTTCGTCCAGCAGCTCTTCCAGGACCAGGTTGTCGATCTCCGCTTCCTGGCTCCAGAGAACCATGAGGGCGATGATCTTGATCTTGGATAGCGGCACGGGCGTTTCGGGCGAAGCGAGGCCTCGGTCGATGACGATCTCACGCAGGGGCGCCGGCAGCACGCCGGCCGATTCCAGGAAGGCGATGAAGCCGATGGATTCGGAGCCGAGCTGGCTGTATTCGTTGTCGGTGTAGATCCGGGTTCCGGTGTTGGGCGCCTGAGCGAGGTCGACACATCGTTCGGTGGTCTCGGCAAGGCCATACAGCCAACCGAGCGCGTCGTCGATGTCTTCGTGCTCGAAACCGGCGGCGGCTAGCCGCTTTGCGAGCACATCGGCCGCAGGACAGGCTTGCGGCGTGTAGTAATTCTCGAACAGATAAACCAGGATATCGAACATATGGCGCAGTGTTGTGCCTGTTTGCACAGTCGGCCCGCATATCGGCAGACCAGCAAACATGAATTTTACTTTACGCTGATTTATTTAGCCGGGCAACCGGCGAAAAGGCGGAATGTTGTATGGCGTCACCCTGTCGTGGACGGCCCCCATTCTGCCCTTATTTGCTGCCAAAATGCGCGATAGTGCAAAAGAAAACAGGGGCGGACAATCGGGTCCGCCCCTGTTTTTATCCCTTGCCGGACCGCGCCGGCAAAGCGGTTCTCAGGCTGCCTTGGCCGCGTTCTCCAGCTTCAGTCCGGCAAACTGGCGGATGAACACCGGGATGCAGATGGCCAGCCCGATCACGCCGCTGGTCACCCCCGGCACGATCGTCAGCAACGCGCCCAGCGTGCACAGCCACCGCTCCCAGCTCTTCATGCCGACCAGCATGTAGCGCGAGAACGCCGCCGACAGCAGCACCAGGCCCACCATGCAGCCGATCAGCGTCACGAAGAAGTCGTACCAGGTGAAGCCCTGCACCGAAATCAGCAGCGACGGCGAAAACACGAACACGAACGGCACGATCAGCTTGGTGATGCCCAGCCTGAATGCCGTGTTGCCCGTTTGGAACGGGTCACTGCCCGCCATCCCGGCCGCCGCGTAGGCCGCTAGCGCCACGGGCGGCGTGATGTCTGCCAGGATGCCGAAATAGAACACGAAGAAGTGCGCCGCAATCGGCTGCACGCCCAGCTGCACCAGCGTGGGCGCGGCCACCGCCACCATGATCAGGTAATTGGCCGTGGTGGGAATGCCGCAACCCATCAGGATGCAGACAATGCCCGTCATGATCAGCGCGGCCACCAGCGTCAGCGACTGCGTATTCGCGATGGCCTCCGGAATCACCGCCGAGGCCACGCCGGCGATGGACTGCGCCGCCGAGATCACGATGTACGACACCTTGAAACCCACGCCCGTCAGCGTCACCACACCGATCACGATACCTACCGTGCCGGCAGCGGCCCCCACGGCCAGCGCGTACTTGGCGCCGGTCTCGAAGGCTTCGTACAGATCACGCCAACGCAAGCGCTGGTACGGATTGAGCAGCCCCACCAGGACGCAGCCGGTGATGCCCGCGAATGCCGCCAGATACGGCGTGCGGCCGCTGGCCAGCACGCCGATCAGCAGGAACAGCGGGATCAAGGTCGGCCAGCGCATCTTGAACGACTGCTTCAGCTTGGGCATTTCCTCGGCCGTCAGGCCGCGCAGCCCTTCGCGCTTGGCCTCGAAGTGCACCTGCATGAACAGGCCGAAGAAGTACAGGAAGGCCGGAAAGATACCGGCGATGGCGATCTGCTGGTACGGGATGCCCAAGAATTCGATCATCAGGAACGCCGCCGCGCCCATGATGGGTGGCGTGATCTGCCCGCCGGTGCTGCTGGCGGCTTCGACCCCGGCCGCGAAGTGGCGCGGATAGCCCACGCGGATCATCGCGGGAATGGTCAGCGACCCCACCGTGACCGCGTTGGCCACCGATGAACCGGACAACATGCCGAACATGGCCGAGCCAAACACCGACACCTTGGCCGGGCCGCCGGCATAGCGGCCGGCAACTTTCGAGGCCACGTCCAGGAACAACTGGCCAAGCCCGATGCGGGTGGCCAGCACGCCGAACAGCACGAAGTGAAATACGTAGGTCGCCACCACGCCCACCGCCACGCCGTACACGCCCTGGCTGGTCAAATACATGTGGTTGACGATCTGGGACCAGCTGTTGCCCGCATGTTGCAGCAGGCCCGGGAAGTACGGGCCGAACATGGCGTAGGCCATGAACACCAGGGCGATGATCGGCAGCGGCCAGCCCATGGCGCGGCGCGTGGCTTCCAGCAGGCCGATCAGCAGGATGGACCCCATGAACACGTCGATGGGCAATGGATTGCCCACGCGGAACGCCAGGTCTTCGAAGATGTACGGGATGTACATCACAGACAGCGCCAGCGCCACGGCGATGACCCAGTCATACAGCGGGATGCCGCCCGGCGCGTACCAGGTGGATTTCGGCTCGCGCTGATAGTGCGATTTCGAAAAACCGAACACCAGGAAAATCAGGCTGAGCACAAACGCCAGGTGCACGCCCCGATGCGTGGCTTCGCGCAGCAGGCCAAAGCCCGCGGTGTAGTAATGAAAGATCGAGAGCGTGACCAGCAGGCCCGAGACGATCCAGGTGGCGGTCTTGTCCAGCGGCCGGAAGCGGATTTCGGAATCGTATTTTTCCGCCAGCTGCTGGGTCTTTTCGTGGTCTATTTCCATCGACGTATTTCTCAGGTGAATCCGCAAACAGGGCCGCACGAGGCGGCCCTGCGCAATGCCGGCGCAGCACCGGGGGTACCCGGCGCGCCGGTGTATCGCCGTCGCGAGTACGGCTTGGGCTTACTTCAGCAGACCGATTTCCTTGTAGAACTTCTCGGCGCCCGGGTGGAACGGAATGCCGGCGCCCTTGATGGCGTTGTCGCGCGTGATCAGCTTGCCCTTGGCGTGGCCGTTGTCCAGCGTCTTGCGCGTGGCGTCGCTGTACAGCGCCTTGGTGACGTCATACACGACCTGTTCCGGCAGCTTGGCCGACGTGACCATTTGCGCGTTGACCGAGATGGTCTTGACCTCGCCCACGTTCTGGTAGGTGTTGGCGGCGATGGTGTCGGGCGTGAAGAACTCCTGCTTGGCGCGCAGCGCGTCGATTTCCGGGCCGACCAGCGGCACGATTTCGATGCCCCCGCCGCTGGAGGCCAGTTCGGCGATGGCGCCGGCCGGCGCGCCGCCCACGAAGAAGAACGCGTCCAGCCCGCCGTCCTTGAGCTTGTCGCCCGCCTGGTTCGGCTTCAGGTATTCGGCTTTGATGTCCTTGTCGGTCATGCCGTAGGCGCCCAGGATCAGGCGCACGTCAACCAGCGTGCCCGAGCCCGGTTCGTCCATCGAGACGCGCTTGCCCTTCAGGTCGGCCACGCTTTTGATGCCCGCGCCCTTGCGCGTCACCAGGTGGATGCTTTCGGGATACAGCGTGGCGATCAGGCGCAGGTCTTGCGCCTTGGGCTTGCCTTCGAACGTGCCCGTGCCGCTATAGGCCCAGTACGCCACGTCCGACTGCGTGAAGCCGGCTTCGAACGAGCCGCCCAGAATGCCGTTGATGTTGGCCACCGACCCGTTGGACGCCACGGCCGTGGCCACCAGCTTGCCCGGCTGCGACACGGCGTTGGCGATGATGCCGCCGATCGGGTAGTACGTGCCTGCCGTGCCGCCCGTGCCGATGCGGAAGAACTGCTGGGCCTGTGCGGAACCCACGGTGCCGACGGCGGCAACCGCGACGGTCAGGGCGGTGATCCAGTGTTTGAGTTTCATGCGAGCTTCTCCGGTGTTGTCAGGTAGGGTTCGTGTGACGGAAATCGTCTTGTCATTCCTGTGCCGGGCGGTTCCAGAAAAGCGCCGTCCGGGCACAAAAATGGGCCTCCCCTTGGGGGCCGTTTTCATGTTGAAATTCTGGCATGCGGGGCATCCGTAGCCAATGGTTACGGAGCTATCGTTTACCTGGGGGTGAATAAGCCTTGGGGTTATGGAAGGTCGTGCTTTAGTTATGGTGTGGCCGCTGGCGGTTACATCCCACGCGCTGTAGATCACGGAGTTATCCCGATGTCCCAGGAAGTCATACGCGGCATTGCGCTGCCCCCGCCGGCGCAGCCGGGCGATCCGTTGGCCCGCGTCGATACGCCCAGCCTGGTGCTGGACCTGGCGCCCTTCGAGGCCAACTTGCGCGCTATGCAGGGCTGGGCGGACCGCCATGACGTCGCCTTGCGCCCGCACGCCAAGGCGCACAAATGCCCCGAAATTGCGCGACGCCAATTGGCCCTGGGCGCGCGCGGCATCTGCTGCCAGAAGGTCAGCGAAGCGCTGCCTTTCGTGGCGGCCGGCATCCACGACATCCACATCAGCAACGAAGTCGTCGGGCCGGCCAAGCTGGCCCTGCTGGGCCAACTGGCGCGCGTGGCCAAGCTGAGCGTCTGCGTGGATAACGCGAAGAACCTGGCGGACATTTCCCAGGCCATGGTGCAAGCCGGCGCCCAGATCGATGTGCTTGTCGAAGTCGACGTCGGACAAGGGCGCTGTGGCGTCTCGGACGACGCCCTGGTGCTGGCGCTGGCCCAACAGGCGCGCGATCTTCCCGGCGTGGACTTTGTGGGCCTTCAGGCCTATCACGGCTCGGTGCAGCATGCCCGCACGCGCGAAGAGCGCGCGCAGATCTGCCGCCAGGCCGCGCGCATCGCCGCGTCTTACGCCCAACTGCTGCGCGAAAGCGGCATCGCGTGCGACATCATTACCGGCGGCGGCACGGGCAGCGCGGAATTCGATGCGGCAAGCGGCGTCTATACCGAGCTGCAAGCGGGCTCGTACGCGTTCATGGACGGCGATTACGGCGCCAACGAATGGGACGGTCCGCTTACGTTCCAGAACAGCCTGTTCGTGCTGTCCACCGTCATGAGCGTGCCCGCGCCCGACCGCGTGATCCTGGACGCGGGGTTGAAGTCGACCACCGCCGAATGCGGCCCGCCCGCCGTCTTCGACGCGCCGGGCCTGACCTATGCCGCCATCAACGACGAGCATGGCGTGGTGCGCGTGGCGCCCGAGGCCGCCGCGCCGGCGCTTGGCGACGTGCTGCGCCTGGTGCCCTCGCACGTGGACCCCACGTTCAATTTGCATGACGGCCTGGTCGTGGTGCGCGATGGCGTGGTGCAAGACATTTGGGAAATCGCCGCGCGCGGCTTTTCGCGCTGATTCCCTTCCCATTACATCGCCAGGTTCGTCATCCCCAGGAATTGCCGCAATTCGGGGGTGGCGGGCGATGCGAACAATTCCTCGGGCGGCCCGATCTCATGCACGCGGCCCTGGTGCATGAAGACGACGCGGTCGCAGACCTCGCGCGCAAAGCGCATTTCGTGCGTGACCATCAACAGCGTCATGCCGTCGGCTGCCAGTTCCCGCACCACCGCCAGCACTTCGTTGACCAGCTCCGGGTCCAGCGCCGACGTGATTTCGTCGCACAACAGCGCCAGCGGCTGCATCGCCAACGCGCGTGCAATGGCCACGCGCTGCTGCTGACCCCCCGACAGTTCCTCGGGCCACGCATCAAACTTGTGTGCCAGGCCCACGCGCGTCAGCATGGCGCGCGCCATGTCGGCCGCGGCCGCCTCCGGCATGCGCTTGGCCACCATGGGCGACAGCATCACGTTGCGCCCCACCGTCAGGTGCGGAAACAGGTTGAACTGCTGGAAGATCATGCCCACCTTGAGCCGCAGCGCGCGCAGCCGCAATTCGTCGTCGCCCAGCTGCGCGTCGGCCACCATGATGGCGCCGCCGTCAATCTGCTCCAACCCGTTCACGCAGCGCAGCAGCGTGCTCTTGCCCGAGCCGCTCTTGCCGATGATGGCGATGACCTCGCCGGGTTCAACGCGTAGCGTCACCCCCTTGAGGACTTCGTTGTCACCGAATTTCTTGCGGACGTCTTCAAGGGCGATGAGGGGCATGCAACTTCCTTTCCAGCCGGAGGCTGAGGCGCGACAGGGGCCAGCACAGCGCGAAGTAGATCAGCGCGGCGCAGGCGTAGACGGTGAAGGGACTGAACGTGGCGTTCGTGATCACCGTGCTGGCCTTGGACAGCTCGGTGAACCCGATGATGGAGGTCAGCGCCGTGCTCTTGACGATCTGCACGGCGAAGCCGACGGTGGGCGCAATGGCGATACGCAGCGCTTGCGGCAGTACCACGTAGCGCATCTGCTGCACGTAGCCCAGCGCCAGGCTGGCGGACGCTTCCCACTGGCCTTTCGGAATGGCTTCCACGCAACCGCGCCAGATCTCGGCCAGGAAGGCGCCCGACCACAGCGTCAGCGCGGCGCCCGCCGCCAGCCAGGGCGGCACTTCCAGGCCCGGCAGCGACAGCCCGAAGAACGCCAGGAACAGCTGCATCAATAGCGGCGTGCCCTGGAACAGTTCGATATACGCCCAGCTGGCGCGGCGCATCAGCGCCACGCGCGACGTGCGCATCATCAGCGCCAGCATGCCCATCAGCGTGCCGCCCACAAACGCCACCAGCGACAGCACCACCGTCCAGCGCGCGGCCAGCAGCAGGTTGCGGACGATGTCCCACATTGAAAATTCAATCATCGCGCCGCCTTGCGAAACAGGCGCCGGCCCGCCAGGCGCAGCAACTGGCGCAGGACAATGGCCAGCGCCAGGTAGATGCCGGTGGTGACCAGGTACACCTCGAACGCGCGGAAATTGCGCGACTGGATGAAGTTGGCGGCAAAAGTCAGGTCTTCGGCCGCGATCTGCGAGCACACCGCCGAGCCCAACATCACAATCACGATCTGCGACGACAGCGCCGGCCAGATGCGTTTCAGGGCCGGTTTCAGCACCACGTGCCGAAACACCTGAAAGCGCGTCATCGCCAGGCTGGCGCCGGCCTCGTACTGCCCCTTGGGCGTGGCGTCGATGCCGGCGCGGATGATCTCGGCGCTATAGGCGCCCAGGTTCAGCGCCATCGCCAGGCAGGCCGCCTGCATTTCGCCCAGCTGCACGCCCAGCGATGGCAGGCCGAAAAACACAAAGAACAGCTGGATCAGGAACGGCGTGTTGCGTATCACCTCGACATAGGCGGCCACGGGCGCGCGCAGCCAGCGCGGCCCCTGCGTGCGGACCCAGGCGCAGGCGATGCCCAGCGCCACGCCCGCCACCGCGCCGAAGGCGATCAGTTCCACCGTCACGCCGATGCCTTTCACCAGCACCGGCGTGTAGTCGAATACCGACGCGAAGTCGTATTGGTAAGCCATGATGGCCGCCGTCGGAACTTACAGGTCCTTGGGCAGCTCGGCCCCCAGCCATTTCTGCGAAATCGCCGACAACGAACCGTCACGCTTGGCGGCGGCCAGGATGTCGTTGACCTTGGCGCGCAGCTTGGCTTCGTCTTTGTTCATGCCGATGTAGCACGGCGAATTCTTGATCAGGAATTTCGTCTCGGGCTTCTTGGGCGGATTGCGTGCCAGGATGGCGGCAGCCACCACGTTGCCCGTGGCAATCATCGGCACCTGGCCCGACAGGAAGGCCGTGATGGTGCCGTTGTTGTCCTCATAGCGCTTCAGGGTGGCAGAAGCCGGTGCGATCTTCGACAGCTCGATGTCTTCCACCGCGCCACGCGTGACGCCGATCGTCTTGCCGGCCAGGTCCGCCGCCGACGACACCTTCAAGTCCGCCGGGCCGAACACGCCATTGAAGAAGGGCGCGTAGGCATCGGAAAAGTCGATGGCTTTTTCGCGTTCCGCATTCTTGCCCAGGCTGGAAATCACCAGGTCCACCTTGCGGGTCTGCAAGTAAGGCACCCGGTTGGCGCTGGTGACCGGCACCAGTTCCAGCTTCACGCCCAACTGCTTGGCGATCAGCGCGGCCGTATCAATGTCGTAGCCCAGCGGCTTCATGTCGGCCCCCACCGAGCCGAACGGCGGGAAGTCCTGCGGCACGGCGATCTTGATGGTGCCGGCTTTGACGATGTCATCCAACGTGTCGGCGTGCGTCAGCGGCGCGGCCAGCAGGCTGGCGGCGGTGCAAAGGGACAACAACAGGGTTCTACGGTTCATGAGGAACTCTCCAGGGCGCGCATCGCCCGGGGCGGGTCGATGCGTTGCACACCGATTCGGTATACAAAGCTGGAAAAGCAAGTTCCGTGCCATTTGGCGTGCGCCCGGCACGGCGTTGTAGCGCGTTTATGTTCGCCCTGATTTGGTGCGTGCCGTGCGCTCAATGCGGGCATGAACGGCACCGGTTTGGGGGCGTGAATCCGTCAGCATCATGGCGGCCATATCCAGCATTGCCCGCAAACGATCCATATGCCGCAAGTCGTGGTGATCGCCCACCCAGATGTCTCGCGTGGACGGTTGATCCGGCGTGTCGATGCGGCCAGCCCGTGGGGATTGGGTTGGCGTAGCGTCTTTCTGAGCAAGCTTCCCATCATCCTGCTTGCCGTTCCCGCCGCGCTCGATCAGCGCCGCCGTAAGCGTCGCCCTGGCCGGCGGGTTGTTCATCGCCATCGCGCCCGACGGCGCCAGTGCCCAAGACGGACGTTCGGCTTGGTTTTGCCGCGACCTCGGTGGCCATAAGCGTGGCGCTTGCTCTGGCGGCCGGGCTGGTCTGGAAGCGGCAGGCAACGGGAAAGACCAACCAAGCTTTGGCCGGCAAGTTGAGCGGGGGGCTGACGTTGCGGTGAAGTAAAAAAGCCGCCCCGGGGAAGGAAAAAACCCCGGAACGGCTTCTCGGCGGCGCCTGGATGCTTAGTCCACCTGCGCGCCCGACTGCTTGACCGCGCGGCCCCACTTGTCCACTTCGGTGGCGATGAACTTGCCCGTGGCCTCGGGGCTGAGCGGCATCGGTTCGGCGCCCCGGTCACGCAGGAACTTCTGCATTTCCGGCGTATTCAGCGCCACGCCGATCTGACGGCTCAGGTAGTTGGTGACGTCGGCCGGCGTATCGCGCGGGGCCAGCACGGCGGCCCAGCCGATGGCCTCGAAACCCGGATAACCCGATTCGGCCACCGTCGGCACGTCCGGCAACTGCGGCAGGCGCTTGGCGGTGGTCACGGCCAGCGCCACGGCTTTTTTGTTCTGCACGTGCGGCAGGCCCGCGGTCACGGAATCCACCATCAGCGGCACCTGGTGTCCCAGGAAATCCGCCTGCGCCGGGCCACTGCCCTTGTACGGAATGTGGCGGATATCGATGTTGGCCGCCGCCTTGAACATCTCGGCCGACAGATGCTGCGTGCCGCCGATGCCGGCGCTGGCGTACGCCAGTTCGCCCGGATTGGCGCGCGCCTGCGTCACCAGCTGCGTCAGGGACGTGATGCCGGACGCCGGCGTGGCCAAGAACATCAACGGCACCGAGAACACGCCCGACACCGGCGCAAAATCCCTGGTCAGGCTGTAGTTGATGGTCTTGTACAGCGTCTGGTTGACGGCGGCGGCGCTGCCCGCGATGACCAGCGTGTAGCCATCGGCGGGGGCGCGCATGGCTTGTTCCATGCCGATGTTGCTGCCCGCGCCGGCGCGGGTTTCCACCACGATCGGCTGCTTGACGGCGGCGCCCAGCTTTTCAGCCAGCGCGCGGGCAAAGATATCGGTGGCCTGCCCGGGCGGGAACGGCACGATCAGGCGGATGGCGCGTTCGGGATATTCGGCGTGCACCGGCGCGCCGGCCGCCGCCAGCGCCAGGCCGGCGGCAAGACTGGAAAGAATACGTTTCATGATTGGTCAGTAAAAAGCGACAAGGGCTGCGCGCGAGAGGCGCGCCACTTCTCATAAAATAGAGCGCCCGAACGGCGGCCCTTTTGAGGCGGCCCGGGGCGATTCGGCGGGGGGTGCGTCACGATAGCATCCCTCTGTCGGTGCTACATTTGCCTTTTCGCGCTTTGCCCGCGAAGTTTTTCCTTCACCGCTGTCCTTACCCCGCAGGAACCGCCATGGAATTCAGCCAGTTCAACGTCAACACCCTCATGGACATCACTTCCCGCCCGGACCTCGTGTTCGTCAGCGGCAAGGGCTCCTGGCTGGAGGATCATGCGGGCAAGCGATACCTGGACTTCGTGCAGGGCTGGGCGGTGAACACGCTGGGCCACTCGGCGCCGGAAATGCAGCGCGCGCTGGTCGAACAGTCGCAAAAGCTGATGAACCCGTCGCCGGCGTTCTACAACATCCCCTCCATCGAGCTGGCCCAACGCCTGACCGGCGCGTCGTGCTTTGACCGTGTCTTCTTCGCCAACAGCGGTGGCGAAGCCAACGAAGGCGCCATCAAGCTGGCGCGCAAGTGGGGCCAGGTCAAGAAGAACGGCGCCTACAAGATCATCACGATGAACCACGGCTTTCACGGCCGCACGCTGGCCACGATGTCCGCATCGGGCAAGCCGGGCTGGGACAAGATGTTCGCCCCGCAAGTCGAAGGCTTCCCCAAGGCGGAATTGAACGACCTGGAATCCGTGAAGAAGCTGATCGACGACAAGACCGTCGCCATCATGCTGGAGCCGGTGCAAGGCGAAGGCGGCGTCATCCCCGCCACCAAGGAGTTCATGCAGGGCCTGCGCAAGCTGGCCGACGAGAACCAGCTGCTGCTGATCGTGGACGAAGTCCAGACCGGCATGGGCCGCACCGGCGAGATGTTCGCCTACCAGCATTCCGACGTCACGCCGGACATCATGACGCTGGCCAAGGGCATCGGCGGCGGCGTGCCGCTGGCCGCGCTGCTGGCCCGCCAAGACGCCTGCGTGTTCTCGCACGGCGACCAGGGCGGCACGTACAACGGCAACCCGCTGACCACCGCCGTGGGCGTGGCCGTGTTCGACACCCTGGCCGCCCCGGGCTTCATGGACGCCGTCAACGCGCGCGCCAAGCAACTGTCCGAAGGCCTGCTGGCCCTGTCGGCCAAGTACGGCATGAAGGGCGAACGCGGCCAAGGCCTGCTGCGCGCCCTGGTCATGGACCGCGACGACGGCCCTGCCATCGTCGAAGCCGCCCGCAACCAGAACCCCCAAGGTCTGCTGCTGAACGCCCCGCGCCCCAACCTGCTGCGCTTCATGCCCGCGCTGAACGTCACGGCCGAAGAAATCGACCTGATGCTGACGCAACTGGACGCGCTGATCGCGCAGGTGCGCAAGGCTTGATTGATTCAGGCTGGCAAGAGTGAGCAAGGGCCGCGGATTCGCGGCCCTTTTTCTTGCGCGGACAGGCTCGCGGGGCGCGGAGACGGGGATCGCACCTTCATCGTTAGCCTATAGTGCAGCAATCCCGCAAAACTTGTTGCACTATAGGCTAATAGAATCTGCGGTTTTGCTGCGCTATAGGCTAATATTCTCCTAACTTATGACTGCGTATAGGCTAGGAAATGTCCCCCGAACTCAACCAACTTCGCTTGGAACAACTGCAGGCCGCGCTCTCTGCTTACGCAAACCTGTTGGGGCGAAAACCGCCTGCTAGCGGTTGGTTGAAGCTGATCCGTGAGTCGCTTGGCTTGACTCAGCGGCAGCAAGCCGAACGTTTGGGAATTTCGGCGCCCACGCTTCATAAATCAGAGCAAGCGGAAGCGGACGAACGCATCACGCTCAGGCAACTGCGCAAGCTGGCGGACGGGCTTGATTGCGAACTCGTTTATGCCTTGGTGCCTCGCAAGCCGCTTACGGATAGGGTTCAAGAGCGCGCCCGCGCTGTCGCGCTGGAAGAGGTCGGAGGCGTTGCGCACACCATGGGCCTCGAAGACCAGCGCCCAACAGAGGACCGGCTCCGTAAACAAGTAGAGCGCAGAATCGATGAACTGCTACGGGGCCGATGGTCCGAGCTATGGCGCTAGATCTTGACTATGAAAGCGGCCAGACACCACTGGACCCCGATGAACGGGCGGGCCTCATCCCCGAGCACCTGAGCACCAAGGGCGACTTGAATGATTGGGAGCAGGAAAACCTGTTGCGTGCGGTGCGCTGGTTGAAAAGGGCTCGTTCGCCAGATGTTCTAAGCGAAGGATTCTGCCGAACGCTCCATTCCAAAATGTTTGACCAGACCTGGAGCTGGGCAGGGACCTTCCGTCGGTCAGACAAGAATATCGGTTGTGACTGGACGCAGGTCAGCACACGTCTATCGCAACTGCTTGCCAACACCCGTTGGGGAATCGAGCGTGGCGCCTATCAACCTGACGAAATCGCTGCCCGCTTTCACCGCGACCTGGTCTGGATTCACCCATTCCCAAACGGCAACGGGCGGCATTCCCGAATGATGGCTGACGCTCTTCTACGTAGCCTGGGGCAAGCGCAGTTTTCCTGGGGGGGCGCGGGAAATCTTGTGAACGCCTCCAACGCTCGGACTCGCTATCTCAACGCGCTACGCGCCGCGGACCAGGGCGAATATCACTTGCTGCTTGCGTTTGTTCGCAGCTAAAAGCGCCTTGCCCAACGGGCCGATCTGTCGCAGCACCCTGGACAAGCGGTAGCCCCCGACGTCAGTGCGACGACACATAGGTGGCGTCGGCAAACGCCGCGGGAATCGCGAAGCTTTCGCGCATGCGTCTCGCCTCGGCCGCCGGCGTCAAGCCGAACAGCCGCTTGAACTCTCGGCTGAATTGCGATGTGCTTGTGTAGCCTACGGCGTGGCCCGCCGCTTCAGCGGTCAAGTCCTGGCGCACCATTAACAGCCTTGCCTGATGGAGCCGCGTCGATTTCACGTACTGCATCGGGGACACTTGCGTGACCGCCTTGAAATGGCTGTGGAAGCTGGGAACGCTCATGCCCGCCTTCTGCGCAAGCTGCGTCACATCAAGCGGTTCGGCGTACGCGGCATGAATATGCCGTGGCGACATCCCTATCCTGCCAAACTGCCCTTGCATCGCCAGTGCCTCGCGCATCGCCCCGCCTTGTGGCCCGGTCAACACGCGGAAGTAACGTTCGCGCAGCAGGCCCGGTCCCAGCACGGCGGCTTCGATTGGCTGGTGCATGGCTTCAATAAAGCGCAGAACGCAGGTGCGTATCCTGTCGTCCATCCGAGTCGACATCATGCTCTTGGGCACCTTTGCCCCATCGCCCGTGCCTGCGTTGCCGATCTGCGCGGCCGGCTCGGCAGCCACCGTGAAATTAAGGTGCGGATAAAGCGCCTGCAACAACGTCGTCACGTCGATGGGCGGACACGTCACCATGCCGGGAATCGCGTACTACTGCGGCAGCAAATTCGCGCTGGAAGGCACAAGCCTCCGGCGCATCTATTGCTGGGCAGCGATGCGCTGACGCTGGTGCGAGCCAAGCTTGCTGCGTTGGATGACGAGTTTCGAGAGTGGGAGGCGACTACGGTGTCGACGGATGCCTGATACGCTGTAATCAAGACATGCCTTCATAGGAACCACCAGGAGAACCGCCGATGAGCCGACCGGAATTCATCAAGCACTGGACCGAACTCGAAGCGTCCGACGCGCATTCCTACCAGGGCGATACCGAAGCCATGGCGCTGGACGCGCCGCTTTCCGCGGAACTCGGCATCACACGCGTCGGCATTCATCACGTCAGGCTGTTGCCCGGTCGACGTACGTCATATCCGCACGCCGAAAGCACCGAGCAGGAATTCGTGTTCGTGCTTCAAGGCAAGCCCGATGTCTGGATAGACGGCGTGTTGCATCCGATCGCCGAAGGGGACTGCGTTGCGTTTCCCGCCGGCACCGGCATCTGTCATACCTTCATCAACAACACGCAGGACGAAGTCAGGTTGATGGTGGTCGGCGAACCGACACGCGCCGACAACCTTGTGCGCTTCCCGCTTAACGAAGCGTACGAACGTACCCGCGTGAACCGCTGGGTAGACTGGCCCGCCAGGCCGCTGGGCGGCCATGACGGGAAGCCTGACTGAGTGGTCCTGGCAGATGCCCTCACACGCCGATAACGTTATCGCGCTCTATCAAGACCACATAGCGGCGTCTGGCGGCGCCCGGGGCGGTGTTGATGTTCACCAGCGCGACGTCGCTGGGAGAAGCCATTGGCCGCTCGAAGGCAAGCCGCTTTATCACGGCGGTGTGGACCGCAATGAATATCGGCAACTGCTCAAGGCCAATGGGTTTGCCATTCGCTACCCTGCTTCTGCCGCCACAATCCCCAGCTCCGCCGCATACCCCGCCAGCTGCGCGCCCACGTGCAGCTTCAACGCATCCACGAACAACTTGATCTTTGCATCCACGAATTGTCGCGACGGGTACAGCGCATACACGTTGCGCTGGTTCGTGTAATAGCCGGGCAGCACCCGCACCAGCGTGCCCCGGCGCAGATCCTCGATTGCCGAGAAACCGGCAAGCAGGCCGATGCCCGCGCCATCGCGCAGGGCCGTCGCCATGGCGTCCATGTCGTTCACGCCGAAATGCGAGCCGGGCGGGCAGTGGGTGTACGTGCCGTTCGCGCTTTCCAGATGCCATTCGTCCGGGGCGTAGTCCACCGTGCTGAGCAGCACGCAGTCATGTTGCGCCAGGTCTTCGGGGGTTCGCACCGGCGGACGCTGTTCAAGGTAGGCGGGCGATGCGGCCAGGATGCAGTGGCTGACGCCGATTTTCTGGCTGACGTAGGTGGAGTCCGGCAAGGCGCGCGCGATCACGATTCCGACGTCCAGCTGTTCTTCCAGCAGGTTCGGCATGCGCTGCGATAGCAGCAGGTCAACGGAAGCATCGGGGTATTCCTTTCTGTACGCGAGGGCCGCGCGGGTGACCAGGGTGCGGCCCAGGCCCGGCACGGCGTGAACGCGCAAGACGCCACGTGGCGAGATCGTTGCATGGCCTGCTTCGGCCTCCGCCCGTTCGACGTCGCCCAGGATCGCCACACAGCGGTCATAGAACCGATGCCCCACATCGGTGACGACCAGGCGGCGGGTGGACCGCTGGATCAGCCGGGCGTTCAGCCCTTCTTCCAGCGTCGTGACCGCGCGTGAAATGTTGCCGACCGTGGTGGAAAGGTGGTTGGCGACGGCAGTGAAGCTGCCCATTTCGACCACCTTCGCAAACACCGACATGTTGTAAAGCTTGTCCATCGTGGGTCCATTGTGTGGGGGCGACTTTCCCTCTGGCAGAGAAAGTCATTCCTTCGCCAAGGGCTAAATCCGCGCCTGTCTCGCGCCTAGACTTCGTTCCATGGTCAGGCCCCTGGCCCGGCAGGAAACGAACAATCTTATCGGAGTTTGCAGCCATGAACGGCAACTATGATCCGCTTTACCTCTTCATCAACGGCGAATGGATAGGCGCTGGCGAGCGCGACACCGCCGCCGTGATCAACCCGGCCACGCGCCAGGAACTGGGCCGCGTGCCGCTTGCGACGCCTGCCGACCTGGAGCGCGCGCTTGACGTGACGCAGCAGGCGTTCAACACATGGCGCACCGCCTTTCCCAACGAGCGTGCCCGGGTGCTCAAGCGCGGTGCGGAATTGATGCGCGAGCGGGCCGAGCACATCGCCACGCTGATGACGCTTGAAGAAGGCAAGCCGCTGGTTGAAAGCCGCGATGAAGTATTGCGCGCCGCCGATTACTTCGACTGGTTTGCCGAAGAAGCCAAACGCATAGACGGCCGCGTTGTGCCCGCCAACCGTCCCGGCGTGCAACAACTGGTGAAACGGCAAGCAATTGGGCCGGTGGCGGCTTTCACGCCCTGGAACTTCCCGGCCATCACGCCGGCACGCAAGCTGGCCGCCGCGCTTGCCGCCGGGTGCAGCGTCATCATCAAGCCCGGCGAAGAAAGCCCCGCCACCGCGCTGGCACTGGCCCGTGCCCTGGACGACGCCGGCCTGCCCAAAGGCGTGCTGCAAGTGGTTTTCGGCGTGCCCGACGACGTCTCGCGGCAGTTGATTGCGTCCCCGGTCATCCGCAAGGTGACGTTCACCGGGTCGGTGCCGATCGGCAGGTTGTTGTCGGCACGCGCCGCCGAAGGGGTGAAGCCCATCACGCTGGAGCTGGGCGGGCACGGGCCGGTTCTGGTGTTCAACGATGCCGAGGTCACGCGCGCCGCGGTCGAAGGCGCGGCCAACCGGTTTCGTGGCACGGGCCAGGTCTGCATTTCGTCGACACGCTTTCTGGTTCAACGCGGCGTCTATGACGAATTCCGCGAACACTTCGTCAAGGCCACGCGCGCCCTGAAGGTGGGCAACGGGCTTGATCCGGCCACGCAGGTCGGCCCGCTGGCGAACCCGCGCCAACTTGAGAAGATGCAGGCCTTGATCGCGGATGCGGTGGCATGCGGGGCCACGGTGCTGACTGGCGGCAAAGCCATCGAAGGGGAAGGCTATTTCTTCGAACCAACGGTGCTGGCCGATGTACCGATGCAAGCCAGGATCATGCACGAAGAGCCCTTTGGCCCCATCGCGGTGCTGATGGCCTTTGATGAGCTTGCGGACGGTTTGCAGGAAGCCAACCGCTTGCCCTACGGCTTGTCCGCCTATGCGTTCACCCGTGATGCACGCACGGCGATCGACGTGGCCGATGGGCTGGAAGCCGGCATGATCGGCATCAACCAATATCGCATCGTCGCGACCGAGCTGCCGTTCGGAGGCATGAAGGAAAGCGGACACGGTTCTGAGGGCGGCGTTGAAGGTATCGAGTACTACCTCACGCACAAGTTCATCAGTCAGGCTTGAACCGGGAACAGCACATGTCCAACATCGATTTCAGCCAGCCGCGTGAGGCCGCGCGCGCCTTTACGCCCACGCTGTCGGCCTTCGTCGACAACACGCTTTACCCCGACGTCTGGGGCGACCCCGCGTTGGCGCCCCGAGACCGCAGCCTGATCACCGTGGCCGCGCTGATTGCCGCTGGCCACACGGACGAACTGCCTGCCCATTTGCGCCGCGCCGTCAGTAACGGCGTGACGCGCGAAGAGCTGGCGGCCGCCATCACGCACCTGGCGTTCTATGTCGGCTTTCCCGCAGCAATCACCGCATCGGCGATTGCACAACACACACTGGCCGCATCATCCGAAAGCGGCGCGAAGGACAAGCAATGAAAGCGATTACTTTTGAACAGTTTGGCGAGGCCGACGTGCTTGAAGTGGCCGACGTTCCGCGGCCTGAAATGCGACCCGATGACCTTATCGTCCGCGTGCATGCCGCCGGCGTGAACCGCGCCGACCTGACGCACCGCCGGGGTGGCTATGGCCGCCCGAATTTTGGCGACTCCACCATCATGGGCCTGGAGATCGCGGGCGACGTGCTGCAAGCAGGAAGCGCCGTGCGTGGATTCAAGGTGGGCGACCGCGTGATGGGCGTGGTGGGCGGCGGCGCCTACGCGGAAGTGGCGCGGCTGGACTGGCGCATGGCTTTGCCCGTTCCCGACGCGCTGGACTACGTGCATGCCGCCGCCATCCCCGAAGTGTTCGTCACCGCGCACGAAGCCATGCTGCACCTTGGGCGTTTGAAGGCCGGCGATTCCGTGCTGATTCACGCGGCGGCGGGCGGTGTCGGCTCTGCGGCAGTGCAGCTTGCCAGGGCGACGGGAGCCACCGTATACGCCACGGCCGAGGCCAGCAAGCTGGCGCAGGTCCAGCAACTGGGCGCCGATTGCGTCATCGACTATCGCACGCAGGACTACGCGCGGGTCGTGGCCGAACAGACGTCGGAGCGCGGCGTGGACGTGGTCATCGACTTCATCGGCGCGCCCAACTTCGCGCGCAATATCGCGTCGCTGGCCAACGGCGGGCGGCTGGTTCAGGTGGGCATCCTGGGCGGCGGCGGCCAGATCAACATCGCTCTTGAGGACATCCTCTATCGCCACCTGCAAATTTTCGGCACCGTGATGAAGTCGCGCCCACAAGCCGAAAAGCACGCGATGGTGCAGCGCTTTCGCGAGCATTGGCTGGACCGCTTTTCCAGTGGTGCCGGGCTGGTTCCCGTCGTGGACAGCACCTATCCACTTGAACGCGCATCGGACGCGCATCGCCGGATGGAATCGTCTCAGAATGTGGGGAAGATCATCTTGACGATGGGGGCGTAGGGCCACAGCGATGGCGCGCGCGGGGCCGTGGCGCGCCAATCGGTTGTATTCTTTTGCCCGTCGTCATCATTCACGAGAGAACGCGCGTGCATTGTCAAACTTGTGGGGCGGCGCATCGCGGTCGGGGCCGTCTTTGCGACGAATGCAGCAAAACCTTGTCTGGCTTGTCGGACGCCAAGCAGGCGCCGCCGCCCTTGGGTGGCTTCGATGTGGAAAAGGAGCTGACTGCGCCCGCGTATCAAAAACCGCTCTCCCGGGAGGGCGGCTGGGATCGGCCGCAACTCGTTCGCATGGACGTCATACCCATCGCGCTGGCGGGCCGTTCGCTACAGCGGGGATGGCTTACCGCGTTTGGCGCGGCGGGGCTGGCCGTCACCATTGGCGAAGTGGCTTTCAAGTGGGGCGTGTGGTGGTTCTGGTTTGTTGTGCCCAGCGCGATTGCGTTTCTGATCGGCCATGGTCTGATGAAGAAGCGGTTTGTACGGCTTGCCGGCTTGCTCAACTTCGAAGCCGATAAGTCGGGGCGGGTCTACCTCACCACGATGGGCGGAAGCTGCCCCGTCTGCAATGCGGAAATCAAGCTGAAAGACATCGGGCCACAGAAGCGCAGCAAGACGGTCATTCAGTGTGCGGACAACAAGACGCATCAATGGGCGTTCGACCCCGGGCAGCTGGAGTCGCTGTAGCCGGGTGGTTCATTCATCCACCGAACGCATATCGCACGTCGTCTCGCCGGACGCCTCGGCGCGCACCGGTATTTCGGGCTTCAGGTTGGTGGTCCACCCCGAAAAGCCGAATGTGGCGGGGCCTGGTGGCGTCCAGGCGGCAACGCTGGACGGGGCTTACGCGCCAACCACGGGCGGCAGCGTCAGCGCGGCAAGCAGCACAGGCGTACGTTGAACGGACATGGGGAATTACCGCTCAAGGCAGCCGCTGATGTCGGAAGTCAGCCGGGCCATTTCCTTGTCCACGCCCAGGTCCGTGCAATAAGCGCCCGCGCCGCGCAAAGACAGATTCAGGGTGGACGTCTTCTTTGAGACCTCGGCCCGCAGACGGAAGCCGCCGGTGTTGGGCGTGCTGTAATTTTTTGACTCCAGCACGCCGGATTGCGTGTCGCGGATGGCGTAGCCGCTGTCGAACAGCGCACTATGGTCTTTGCCGGAGACGCTTGCCTGATCGATGCAGGCGAACACCGCATCAACGGATGCGTTTTGCGGCACTGCGATCGACGCGCTTGTGCTGGGACCGAACGCGTCGCACATGCCGGAGGACATAGAACAAGCACCCAGCAATGCGGCAATACCCAACGTCAATGCCAGGCGGCCCGATCGTTGCCAGCTTGCCCACGCCTTGCGATTGCAGTGCATATCCTTGATCTCCTGAAACGCCATGAAGTGCCATGAAGTGGCACCGTAGTTACCGTGTAGCAGCGATATTCGCGCGCCGCAACGAAGCGCGCAACGTGTGTTCCAGCTGGCCCAGACCCACATTGCCGCAGCCAACCAAGGTCAGTTCCTGCAAACGTCGCAACGTTGCCAGTACGCTGATATCCGCAATCCGCGCGCAGTACTGGATGTTCAGAAATTCCAACTTGGCAAGGGTCGCGATCGGGCCGATCGTATCGAGCAAGGGAAGGTTCTTCAGACGCAGCGAACGCAGGCCGGGTAGCTGTTCAATGCCGGATAGCGTTGTCAGGGTCCGCCCACCCAACAGGCCAAGCGCGACCAGCGGCAGCGGCGCCAGGCGATTGAACAGCGACGAATCGAACGGCACGTTCCACAGGTTCAGTTCTTTCAACGCCAGCTGCAACGCGCTATCCACCAACGCGCCGCGCCGATCGGGAATGGCCGATAGCGATATCAACGCGGGGAAGTCCTGTGGGTCCAAGCGCAGCGTTGCGCCGACGGTCAGGGATTCCAGGCGGGGCATCGGACCCGCCTGCCAGGTATAGGTGCCCGATTGGGGATGCATGGACAAGTGGCGCAGGCTGGCGGGCAGCATATCGGCGCGCAGCCCCTTTACGACGCTGGGCAGGATGACGCCCGGTCCAATCGACAAATGGACCAGCGAGGGCAGCCGGGCGATGAGCTCGGGCAGGGCTTGCAGGGGATCTTCGTGCGGCGCCCACAGGTGCACGTCTGTGATCTGGGCCAGCGTGGCCTCGTCCGGTGGCGCATCGTAGAACACGATGCGCGCATCGTCGCCGGGAAAGTGCGCGGACTGGCGGCTATGCATGAAGCGCCAAGTCTGATCCCGACCGGGCAGGGGCGTCGAAAACGGGATGGGCGACATGCGGTTTTCCAATGGAATTTGGATCGCCAGTTTACGAGGCGAATCAAGGCCGCGATCACCCATGTGTAGGGCGGCCTGGGCGCTGTGGACCTTAAGGGGCCGACCTGTCAAAAACGTGAACGACGCGAAAGCGCTCGCACACCAGCATCATGTCCGGCGAGTAACCGCCATTGCGTTCGAAGTAGGCAATGTGTTCGTCGCGCCAGACCGGGTACGGGCCTTCGCCTTCGGCGACGGCGAACGCTTCGTCGATCTGGTCAAAGCGCTGGATCAATACGCCGGTCGTCTCGATGACGCAGGCGGGGCGGCCCTGGCCGTCCAGCACGACATCGCGCCGGCCCGCTTGGGGTACGGGCTCTTCGTCGCCAAAGTGGTCAAGCGCGCCGCAAGTGGCGGTCTTGGTTCCGGCCAGCACAAGGGCCAGCAAGGCGTCGGCAAGTTCCGGCGAATCGCCGAATTGAAACGTCACGGCGTCTTCAAAGGGGGCGGGTGGTTTCATGGTTGGCATGGGTGCTGCACCTGATTCGGGTCGGGGATGGACGTTGTGCGGTCCACGGCCAGGCGCCACTTTTCAACGCGGGCCGAGTACGAGACTGAAACGTGATGATGGCATTCTAGTGACTTTGATGCGGGCGAGCCGTGACCCCGCCGGCATGCCCATTACCTGCCACCGCCCAGAGGCCGCCCAGCCACCGCCCAGCCCCTACGCGCCTGCCGCCGCACGCGCGTGCGACCGTGACGTCAGGGTGGCCAGCATCGCCGCCACCAGCAGCACCACGGCGCTGACTGCAAAGGTGCTTCGATACCCGCTGTGGTCGAACAGCAGCCCCCCTATCGTCGACCCCAGCGCGATGGACAGCTGGATCACCGCCACCATCAATCCGCCCGCGGCTTCGGCGGACCGGGGCATGGCTTGTGCGACCCAACTCCACCAGCCGACGGGCGCGGCAGTGGCCAGCAGCCCCCACAAGCCCAAGAGTATCGCGACCACGGTCAGCGAGGCGCCGAACGGGATCAGCGCCAGCGCGATGACCGCCATCAACACGGGGATGACGATCAGCGGCGGATACAGGCCATTTCTGAGGACCGTGCCAATCAGGCCGGTGCCCACGACGCCCGACACGCCAATGGCCAGCAAGACCAGCGACAACGACGACACGCCCACGTGCGTGACGGTTTCCAGGAAAGGCCGCAAGTATGTGAACAGCGCGAATTGCCCCATGAAGAACGCACCGCAAGCGGCCATGGCCAGCGCAACGAAGGGGCGCTTGAGCAGCGTGAATGCGTTGCCCGACGCGCGGGCAGGCGGCTCGGCTTGCATGGCGGGCAGGCTGACCCATTGCCACGCCAGCGCCAGTGCCGCCACCGGAACCAGGCACAGGAAGGCGCCGCGCCACCCTATCGCCGCCGCCAGGTAGCTGCCCAGCGGTGGCGCCACGACGGTGGCCAGCGCATTGCCGCCGTTGAAGACGGCCAAGGCGCGCGGCACCTGGCGCGCCGGCACCAGGCGCATGGCGGTCGCAGCCGACATCGACCAGAAGCCGCCGATGACCACGCCGATCAGCGCGCGGCCCACCATGTACACCGGGTAATTCGGCGCCAGCGCCACGGTGGCGCCAGAGACGGCCATCAATGCCGTCAAACCCAGCAACAGCGTCTTGCGGTTCATGCTGCCGGCCAGTCTTCCGATGGACAGGCTGGTCAGCACCGCGAACGCGCCCGAAATGGCAATGCCCTGCCCCGCCAGCCCTTCGCTGACTTGTAGGTCGGTGGCGATCAGGGTCAGCAGGCTGACCGGCATGAATTCCGAGGCGATCAGCGCAAAGACACACAACGTCATCGCGAAGACGCCGCCCCAATGCGCGGGCGCATCGGGGCCGACGTGCCGACTGCGGGGTGCGTCGTGTTCCGGCTTGCCGGCCGCCGTGGCCTGCTGCGTGGATGTGGTCATGACGCCTCCACGCGCCCCAGGTGCTTGTCGAAGAATGCGTTCAACGTCGCCCACGGAATCAACGTGACGCGGTCGTAAAGGTCGACATGGCCGGCACCGGGAACGATGTACAGGGTCTTGGGCTCGGCGGCCCGGCGATAGGCGTCTTCGCTGAACTCGCGCGAATGCGCCTGGTCGCCGGTGATCAACAGCAGCGGGCGGGGCGAAATCGTCTCAATGTCGTTGAACGGATAGAAGTTCATGAACTTGACATTGCTGGTCAGCGTGGGGTGCGTCGTCAACGCGGGTGATGAGCCGGCGGGCGTGAATTGCCCACGCGGCGTGCGGTAGAAGTCGTAGAACTCGCGGTCCACAGGCGTCGAATCGGCAGTCAGCTGATGCACGCTGCCGCTGGTGTACTTTCGTTCGCCACCGGCGAATTCCACATCGCGCTGTTGCGCGGCGTCGGCAATGATGGCCTGGCGTTGCGCGGGCGTCAGCGTGCGGTTCAACGCGTGGCGGTTGGCGGCGCCCATGTCGTACATGCTGACCGTGGCAATGGCTTTGATGCGCGGGTCGATCTTGGCCGCGCTGATGACGAAGCTGCCGCTTCCGCAAACGCCGATGGCGCCGACATTGTTCCGATCAACCATGGGTTGCGCCCGCAGGAAGTCCACCGCCGCGCTGAAGTCTTCGGCGTAGATGTCCGGCGATACGGCGTTGCGCGGCTGGCCCGCGCTTGCGCCCCAGAACGACAGGTCCAAAGACAACGTGACGAAGCCCTGCTCTGCCATCTTGGTGGCATACAGGTTTGCGCTTTGTTCCTTGACTGCGCCCATGGGGTGGCCGACCACAATCGCGGGCGCTTTTTTGCGGCGGTCCAGATCTTTGGGGGTGAACAGGTTGCCAGCCACCTCCATCTGGTATTGGTTCCTGAACGTCACCTTCTGGACCGTGACGCGGTCGCTGGTGTAGAAGTTATCGGCGCCTTCGGGCGTTGCGCCCGCCGGTTGCGCGGCAGCGGCCCACGCGGCGGTGCCGGTGGACGACAACGCCCCGAGCGCTGCCATGCCGGTGCCGATGCCCGCGGCCTTTAGCAAGGTGCGGCGGTTGGCATCGGGTTGACTAGCCGAGTCGACGGCGGTGGTTTCAAAGGGGTCGGACGCTTGCATGGCGGCTTGCTTCACGGGAATTGACGGGATGGTCGCCATTTTGAAGATGAGCGATAAGCTAGACTAGGTAATGAATCCTTAATTGCCCTATTAGCCAGGCTAATAACTCACACGAGCCGCGCGCATGGCGAAACGCAACCTGAACGATCTGCTGGCCTTTGTTACCGTGGCGCGGGAACGCAGCTTCACGCGCGCGGCGGGCACGCTGGGCGTGACGCAATCGGCGTTAAGCCAGGCGGTGCGCGGCCTGGAAGAACGGCTGCAAATCCGGCTGCTGACGCGCACCACGCGCAGCGTGTCGCCCACGCCGGCCGGCGAGCGGCTGATGCAGGCCATTGGCCACCGCTTTGACGAAATCGAAGCCGAGCTGGATGCGCTGACCGAACTGCGCGACAAGCCCGCCGGCACGGTGCGCATCACCTGCGGCGATCACATCTTGCGGTCCGTGCTGTTGCCCCGGCTGGCGCCCGTGCTGCGCGACTATCCCGAAATCAATGTCGAGTTCGACGTCAGCTATGGGCTGCGCGATATCGTTGCGGACCGCTTCGATGCGGGCGTGCGCCTGGGTAGCACCATCGACAAAGACATGATCGCCGTGCCGATCGGGCCGGTGTTGCGCATGGCGGTGGTGGGCTCGCCCGACTACTTTGCCCGGCATGCGATACCGTTGACGCCCGACGACCTGACCGCGCACCAGTGCATCAATCAGCGCATGCCGACCTCTGGCGGTTTGTATGTGTGGGACTTTGAGCGACGCGGCCGTCAGGTGAATGTGCGCGTGGATGGGCAGCTGATCTTCAACACCGCACCGCCGCAGGTGGACGCGACGCTGGCGGGGCTGGGCCTGGCCCTGCTGCCGGAAGACGAGCTGATGCCGCATATCGAAGCCGGCGAACTGGTGCGCGTGCTGGAAGACTGGTGCCCGACGTTCACCGGCTATCACCTTTACTATCCCAGCCGCCGGCAGCCCTCGCCGGCGTTTTCCCTCGTGTTGAAGGCGCTGCGACGCGGGTGATGCGTGATCGGCGCACATCCGCCGCCAGCTTGATGCTCAGGCCGATCAACGCCAGCCGACCAGCCGCGTCGCTACGGTCCGGCGCCGGCGCAGGGTGCCGACCGGCGTCGGCAAGCGAACTTGGCGTCCGCCCACTGCCGCCGATACGCGCCGTGCAGACCTCTGGTCGAACGCCTGTTCCTCTGGCAAACTTCCCGCCATGCTACGCATCGACAACCTCAGCAAGCGCTACGGCGACTACGTCGTATTCCAAGGCCTGACTCATACATTCGAGCCCGGCTGCATGGCGCTGTGCGAAGAAGACAGCACCGGAAAATCCAGCCTGCTGGGCATCATCGCTGGCGTGATCCCGCCTGATGACGGCGACGTCTGGATAGACGGGCATTCCCTTCGGCTTGCGCCGCAGCAAGCCCGGTTGCGCGTGGCCTATGTGCCGGACAACTGCCTGGAATTTCCCATGCAGACCGGACGCGAATTCCTGTTGAAGGCGGCGGCTCAAAAAAATGTCAGCCTGGACGACGGCGTGCTGGATCTGGCATCGCGCCTGGGGCTGGAACCGCATCTGAACAAACGCTTCGAGCAGATGTCCACCGGCACGCGCCGCAAGGTGTATCTGACGGCTGCCGCGCTGGGCGAGCCGGCCGTTATTGTCGCGGACGGCGCCAGCAACGGCCTGGACGCCCAGGCGCGCGGGGTGCTGGCCGACGTGTTTCAAACGTGGGCGCGCGACCGCGTCGTGCTGTTTGCCAGCCACGACCCCGAACTGGTGCAAGCCTGCAACGCGCGCATGCTTGACGTCGCCGATCTGCGCTAGGCAGCAAGGGGTTGCTGGCCGTTGCCGGTTGATTGCCGACTGTTGATTGTTCATCACCGGCCGCCACCCGCCTCGCTCCTGGAAACACATCAGCGCTTGGCCGCCTGCAAGACCTCGATGAATGCCTTGCTGAATGCGGGGATGTCGTCGGGTTTGCGGCTGGATACCAGCGTGCCGTCCACCACCACTTCCTGATCCACCCAGTTGGCGCCGGCGTTGCGCAGGTCGTCCTGTAGCGACGGCCAGCTGGTCATGGTGCGGCCGCGCACCACGTTCGCGGACACCAGCAGCCACGGCCCGTGGCAGATGACGGCCACGGGTTTGCCTGCGTCCAACATGGCGCGCACAAAGTCCTGCGCCTTGGGATGCATGCGGATCTCGTCCCCGTTCATCACGCCGCCGGGCAACAGCAGTCCGTCAAACACCGAGGGTTCCGCTTCGGCCTGCGTGAACGTCAGGTCCACGGGAAAGCGGTCGCCGGGTTTGTCGTGATGCATGCCTTGGATCGGCTCACTGCGGGCCGATATCAACACGGTGCGCGCGCCTTCTGCTTGCAGACGGTCGCGCGGACCGGTCAGTTCTACCTGTTCGAAACCATCCACGGCCAGAATGGCGATGGTCATGTCGTTAAGTGTTGCCATGATTGCTCCCTGTGCGGGGCCCCGCGCGAGCGACACGCGGCGGGCCGGGGCCACACCCGCCGAGTCGCTGGCGCAGCAAGTGCCATGCCGAGAGCGCGGGTGGACAGGGGGAACCCGGCGGAGTCCGCTCAGGCCACGTTGGCGAAACGCTTGTCCAGGTAGGCAATGATCTCGCTGGATTCATACATCCAGCGCGTGCCGCCGGCTTCTTCGATACGCAGGCAAGGCACCTTGACCTTGCCGCCGCCAGCCAGCAGTTGTTCACGCGCCTGCGGGTCGTTCTTGGCGTCGTGCAGCGTTACCGGCACGTTCAGGCGGTGCATGGCGCGCCGCGTTTTCACGCAGAAGGGGCAAGCGTGGAATTGATAGAGCGACAGCGCGGCGGCTTCCGCGTTGACGCTGGCCTGGCCTTGGGCGGATCGCTGTTGCGGGCGCGGACGAGTCAGCGCGTCGCCAATCACGATCAGTTGACCCAGGCCGACACGCAGGGCTTTGACTAGCATGGATGGGGGACTCGAAACGAAGGAAAGAGGCGGTCAGTCTACTCTTTCGCCGCGCGCCGCCTTTAGGTGCGCGCCGATTCGTGGCCGTGCAGGGTCTTGAGCCTTCGTAATTCCGGGAACCAGCGCATCCACAGTCCGGCAACCGCAATCGTGCCCAAGCCGCCCAGCACCACGGCGGGCACCGCGCCGAACAGCTCGGCCGTCAAACCGGATTCGAATTCGCCCAGCTGGTTCGACGCGCCGATAAACAAGGTGTTTACCGCGCTGACGCGGCCCAGCATGTGGTCGGGTGTGTTCAGCTGCACCAGAGAGGACCGCACTACGACGCTGACCGAATCGGCCGCGCCCAGCACGACCAGGGCCGCCACGGACAACGGAATCGACGTGGACAAGCCAAATACGGTCGTCGCCAACCCGAACACGATCAGCGAACCGAACAGCAGGCGCCCCACGTTGTCGCCCAGGCTTAAGCGCGCCAGCGTCAAGGACATCAAGGCCGCGCCGCACGCGGGCGCGGCGCGCAAGGCGCCCAAGGCCCACGGCCCGGCATTCAGGATGTCTTTGGCGAACAGCGGCAGCAAGGCCGTTGCGCCGCCCAGCAGCACGGCAAACAGATCCAGCGATAAGGTGCCCAGCAGCAGGCGGCGTTGAAAGATGAAGGTGATGCCGGCAAACAGTGTGTGCCAGGTCGTGGGCTCCTTGCGCGGCGGCGCGCGTTCGATGACCAGCGTGGCAATGGACGCGAATGCCGTCAGGTACAACGCCGCCGCCACGCAATAGATCCACCCCGCGCCCAGGCTGTAGCCGATGCCGCCCAACGCGGGGCCGGCGATCTGGGCGATCTGCCCGCCCGATGAAGATAGTGCCGTGGCGCGCGGCAACCATACGCGCGGCACCACGGCGGGGATCAGCGTGGACAAGGTGGGGGCCTCGAAGGCGCGCGCCGAACTCATGATGATGATGGTGGCGTAGATCAGCGTCTTGCCGCCCACGCCATGCAGCGCGGCAATGGCCAGCACCAGGGTCGCCAGCGTTTCCATGGCCATGCACAGGGCAACGATCTTGCGGCGGTCGTAGCGGTCGGCCACGTGGCCCACCACCAACGTCAGCGCGGCCATGGGCAGGAACTGGGCCAGGCCGATCAAGCCCAGGTCCATGGCGCTGCCGGACAGCGCGTAGATCTGCCAGCCGACCGCTACCGAGACGATCTGGAACGCCAGCGAAGCGCTGACGCGGGCGAACAGGAAGTGCAGGAATGGCGGGCGGGTAAGCGGACTGGGGGAATCGGGGGCGGGCATGACAGCGTGCGCGGCAGGCGCGCGGGCGGCGCCGGAAGGCACATTCTAGTGACAGCAGGCTGACGCGAAACTAAAGCGCCAGCCGGCGGGGCGATGCGCGGCGGGACATTGCGGCAGAGCGCGCCGCGATGGCCATGCCGACGGGGTTGCCATCGGGAAACTGCTTAGCGACATCGCGCCGCCCGTCCGCGCCACCACTCCGCGCCACCCCTCCGCGACCGCGAGCGGCGACTCTTGCTTACGCGCCGATCGACACCAGCTCGGCGCCCTCGGTGACCTGGTCGCCCACGCCGTAGAACACTTCTTCCACC
Source organism: Achromobacter semiaridum (assembly GCF_053543755.1). Lineage (NCBI taxonomy): Bacteria > Pseudomonadati > Pseudomonadota > Betaproteobacteria > Burkholderiales > Alcaligenaceae > Achromobacter > Achromobacter semiaridum. Next base: position 92,058 of record NZ_JBLVOL010000104.1, read on the forward strand.
TTGCCGTCGGCGGGCGCGGAAATCGTGTGCTCCATTTTCATGGCTTCCATCACCAGAAGTGGCTGGCCCTTTTCAACGGTGTCGCCCGCCTTGACCGAGATCGAGATGATCTTGCCCGGCATCGGCGCGGTCAGGCCGCCGGCATGCTCGCCCTGCGTGTCCTGCGCGTGCGCCAGCGGGTCGTACAGTTCCAGCACGTGCACGCCGTTGTCGCCAAAGACGTGGGCGCGGTCGGCATGCAGCACGACGGTGCCGGCGTTTTCATGGCCGGCCAGCGTAATGCGCAGTCCGTAGGCCAGATTGGGATTCGCGCTGGCGTGCGCGCGCCACAGGAATGGCTGCGGCCCCGCGCCGGTGTCCAGCGTCCAGGCGCCGCCCTGGCGCGCAACGGTGACGCGGCGCGTCTCGCCGTCGTCCACCCATTGCAGGTGACGCTGATACTGGCCGCCCAGGCGCCAGCCGTCGCGTGCGTCCCAAGGGTCGGCGGGGCCTTTTCCGGCAGAGCTTGCGTTCGACTGGGCCAGGCCCTGGCGCACCAGCACGGCGGCCGATGCCAGCGCCAGCGTGGCGGGGTCGGCTGGCTGCGGTTCGGGCAGCAGCGTGGCGCGCTGGCGTTCGATCAGGCCGGTGTCCAGGTCGGCGGCGGCAAACGCGGCGTCTTTCATCAGCCGCGACAGGAAGGCCACGTTGGTCTGCACGCCCACGGCCTGCGTTTGCGCCAATGCTTGAAGCATGCGCTGGCGGGCCTGGTCGCGGTCGGCGCCGTGCACGATCAGCTTGGCGATCATGGGGTCATAGAACGGCGTGATCGTGTCGCCCGTGCGCACGCCGCCATCGACGCGGATGTCGGCGTTGGCAAACGCGGTGTGCGGGGGCAGGCCCAGGTAGGCCAACGTGCCGATTGACGGCAGGAAGCCCTTTTCAGGGTTCTCGGCGTAGATGCGGGCCTCGATGGCGTGGCCGTTGATGCGCAGGTCTTCCTGGCGCGCCGGCAGCGGCTGGCCGGCGGCCACGCGCAGCTGCCATTCCACCAGGTCGTGGCCCGTGATCATTTCCGTGACCGGGTGTTCGACTTGCAGCCGCGTGTTCATTTCCATGAAGTAGAAGCGGCCGTCGGGCTCGGCGATGAATTCCACCGTGCCCGCGCCCACATAGCCCACCGCGCGCGCGGCGGCCACGGCGGCTTCGCCCATGGCGCGGCGGCGTTCTTCGGTCATGCCGGGGGCGGGGGCTTCCTCGATGACTTTCTGGTGGCGGCGCTGCACGGAGCAATCGCGTTCGAACAGGTAGACGCAATTGCCCTGCGTGTCCGCGAACACCTGGATTTCAATGTGGCGCGGTTTTTGCAGATAGCGTTCGATCAGCACGCGGTCATCGCCAAAACTGGATGCCGCTTCACGTTGGCACGAGGCCAGCGCGTCCAGGAATGCACCGGAAGATTCCACGACGCGCATGCCCTTGCCGCCGCCGCCCGCGCTGGCCTTGATCAGCACGGGGTAGCCGATGCCGTCGGCCTGCGCTTTCAGGAATTGCGGGTCCTGGTTGTCGCCGTGATAGCCGGGCACCAGCGGAACGCCGGCTTTTTCCATCAACGACTTGGCGGCCGACTTGCTGCCCATGGCGGCAATGGCGGATGCCGGCGGGCCCACGAACGCGATGCCGGCCTTTTCAGCGGCTTCGGCAAAGGCTTCGTTTTCCGACAGAAAGCCGTATCCCGGGTGGATGGCGCCCGCGCCCGTGTCGCGCGCGGCTTGCAGGATGGCGTCGGCCCGCAGATAGCTGGCGCGCGGTTCCGATCCGCCGATGTACACGGCTTGATCGCAAGCGGCCACGTGGCGCGCGTTGGCGTCCGGGTCCGAATACACGGCGACGGTGCGGATGCCCATGCGGCGGGCGGTGGCGGCGACGCGGCAGGCGATCTCGCCGCGATTGGCAATCAGCAAAGTGTCGAACATGAATGTCATCCTGGCTGTAATTCTTCTTGAACTGCAAGCGCTGGCGCTGCGGTAGGGGCGCGATCGGGGCCGATGCCCTACATGCGGAAGACGCCGAAACGCGTGTCTTCAATGGGCGCGTTCAACGCGGCGGACAACGCCAGGCCCAGCACGCGGCGCGTGTCGGCGGGCGCAATGATGCCGTCGTCCCACAGGCGCGCGGTGGCGTAGTACGGATGGCCTTCGTGTTCGTACTGTTCGCGGATGGGGGCCTTGAACGCGGCTTCTTCGTCGGCGGACCACTGGCCGCCACGCGCTTCGATGCCATCGCGCTTGACGGTGGCCAGGACGCTGGCGGCCTGCTCGCCGCCCATGACCGAGATGCGCGCGTTGGGCCACATGAACAGCATGCGCGGGGAATAGGCGCGGCCGCACATGCCGTAGTTGCCGGCGCCGAACGAGCCGCCGATCAGCACGGTGAACTTGGGCACGGCGGCGGTGGCCACCGCCGTCACCATCTTGGCGCCATGGCGCGCAATGCCTTCGTTTTCATATTTGCGGCCGACCATGAAGCCGGTGATGTTCTGCAGGAACACCAGCGGTATCTTGCGCTGTGCGCACAGTTCGATAAAGTGCGCGCCCTTTTGTGCCGACTCTGAAAACAGGATGCCGTTGTTGGCGACGATGCCCACGGGCATGCCCTGGATATGCGCAAAGCCGGTCACCAGCGTGGGGCCGAAGCGCGCCTTGAATTCGTCGAACTCCGAGCCGTCCACGATGCGCGCGATGACTTCGCGCACGTCATAGGGCTTGCGCGTGTCGGCGGGAATGATGCCGTTCAGTTCGCTGGGGTCGTAGCGCGGATCGCGCGGCGCGATGGTGGCCAATTGCGCGGGCTTCTTGCGATTAAGCCGCGCGACGGCGTTGCGCGCCAGTTGCAGCGCGTGCATGTCGTTGGCGGCCAGGTGGTCCACCACGCCGGACAGGCGCGTGTGCACGTCGCCGCCGCCCAGGTCCTCGGCGCTGACTTCTTCGCCCGTGGCCGCCTTCACCAGCGGCGGGCCGCCCAGGAAAATGGTGCCCTGGTTCTTCACGATGATGGATTCATCGCTCATGGCGGGCACGTAGGCGCCGCCGGCGGTGCACGAGCCCATCACCACGGCGATCTGCGAAATGCCCTGAGCGGACATCTGCGCCTGGTTGTAGAAGATGCGGCCGAAGTGTTCGCGGTCGGGGAACACTTCGTCTTGCTGCGGCAGGTTGGCGCCGCCGGAATCCACCAGGTAGACGCAGGGCAGATGGTTTTGCGCCGCGATTTCCTGGGCCCGCAAATGCTTCTTGACGGTCATTGGGTAGTAGGTGCCGCCCTTGACCGTGGCGTCGTTGCAGACGATGACGCATTCGGTGCCGGACACACGGCCGATGCCGGTGATGACGCCCGCGCCGGGCGCGTCGCCGTCGTACATGCCATGCGCCGCCATGGGCGATAGCTCCAGAAACGGGGTGCCCGGATCGATCAGGTTTTCGACGCGGTCGCGTGGCAGCAGCTTGCCGCGCGCCACGTGCTTGGCGCGCGCGGCTTCGCTGCCGCCCAGCGCGGTCTGCGCCAGTTTCTGATTCAGATCATCCAGCTGCGCCTGCATGGCGCGCGCGTTATCGGTGTAGTCCTGCGACCGCGGATTGATGCGGGATTCGATGATGGGCATGGGGTTCCACCCGTCCTGCGTGATTGGAATTTGAAGGCGCTCTGGTCGAGCGGTTTGTCTCTGCTTCCCGGTGGGCCGGGCATTCTTGTCAAATGGGTTTTCGTTGCGCCTTTCCCGGCGCGCGCGGCTTGCCGTCGCGCCCGCAAGCCTTGTCGACAGGCGCAGCGAAAAACCAGGCTGGAAGACGGAACGCGTCCGTCTTCCAGGTACCGGCTTAGACCATTTCGATAGCCATCGCCACGGCTTCACCGCCGCCGATGCACAGCGTGGCAACGCCGCGCTTGCCGCCGGTCTTGCGCAATGCGCCGACCAGCGTGGCCATCAGGCGCGCGCCCGATGCGCCGATCGGGTGGCCCAGGGCGGTCGCGCCGCCATGGACGTTGACCTTGTCGTGCGGCAGCTTGAAGTCGTTCATGGCGGCCATGGTGACCACCGCGAAGGCTTCGTTAATTTCGTACAGGTCCACGTCCTCGGCCTTCCAGCCCGTCTTGGCGAACAGGTTCTTCAGCGCGCCGACCGGCGCGGTGGTGAACCAGCCCGGCTCTTGTGAATGCTGGCTGTGGCCAACGATGCGGGCCAGCGGCTTGACGCCGAGTTTTTCGGCGGTGGACGCGCGCATCAGCACCATGGCGGCCGCGCCGTCGGAAATCGACGACGAGTTGGCGGCGGTGATGGTGCCGTCTTTCTTGAAGGCGGGCTTGAGCGTCGGGATCTTTTCCGGCATGGCCTTGGTGGGGGCTTCGTCGGTGTCGATCACCGTGTCGCCCTTGCGGCCGGCAACGGTGACGGGCGCGATTTCCCACTTGAAGCTACCGTCTTCGGTGGCGGCGCGGGCGCGGCGCAGCGATTCCAGCGAGAAAGCATCCTGCTGTTCACGCGTGAATTCATACTTGGCCGCGCAGTCTTCGGCGAACACGCCCATGGCCTTGCCCTTGTCGTAGGCATCTTCCAGGCCGTCCAGCGCCATGTGGTCATACACGGTGTTGTGGCCGAAGCGGTAGCCCTGGCGCGCCTTGAGCAACAGGTACGGCGCGTTGCTCATGCTTTCCTGGCCGCCCGCCACCACCACCTGCGCGCTGCCCGCCGCCAACAGGTCGTGGCCGAACATGGCCGCCTTCAGGCCTGAACCGCACACCTTGTGGATCGTGGTGCATGCCACGCCCAGCGGCAGGCCGGCACCCAGCGCGGCCTGGCGCGCGGGCGCCTGGCCCTGGCCGGCTTGCAGCACGTTGCCCATGATGACTTCGTCGACCTGGTCCGGCTTGATGCCGGCGCGTTCGATGGCGGCCTTGATGGCCACCGAACCCAGCTCATGCGCGGCCAGGCCGGACAGGCTGCCCAGCATGCCGCCCATGGGGGTGCGGGCGATGGAAACGATAACGATGGGATCTGACATGACTAACTCCTGTGGGGGTCGGGACAGCGTCTGGGTGTCGGCGCTGCGCGGTCGCCAGAAAGGCGTGCCGGACGCAGGCGTCTGTCCGTATCGTAAGGGAAAAATTCTTCAATACGGCCCTGCGCCACTTGGGCGCGGCAGGCCTGCCACCAGTCCGGTTCCAGCAGGTCGGCATGGTGACGCATGAAGGCGCCGCGCACGCGCGCGTCGCCCAGCAGGAAGCGGCCGAATTCTTCGGGGAATACGTCGTTCGGTCCGATGGCGTACCAGGGTTCGGACGCCATTTCCGCTTCTTCGTTGGGGGCCGGCGGGATGCGCCGGAAATTCATCTCGGTCATGCGCTGGATTTCGTCGTAGTCATAAAAGACGACGCGGCCCAGGCGCGTCACGCCGAAGTTCTTGTAAAGCATGTCGCCGGGGAAGATATTGGCGGCGGCCAACTGACGGATGGCATCGCCGTATTCGCGCACGGCCGGGTCCAGCAAGGCGTCGGACGCCTGGCGCAGATAGATATTGAGCGGCGTCATCCGCCGTTCGATGTAGACGTGGCGGATGACGACCGTGTCGGCCGTTTCTTCGATCAGGCTGGGCACCAGGCGGCGCAGTTCGTCCAGCAAGGCGGGCGCAAAACGGCTGCGCGGCAATGCCACCTGTGAATACTCCCAGGTATCGGCCATGCGGCCCACGCGGTCATGCAGCTTGACCATCTGGTACTTGCGCCGCACGGTGGCGTGGTCCATGCCGTCTTTATCGATGCGGTCCTTGATGAGCTTGAACACATAGGGATAGGACGGCAGCGTGAAGACGCACATCACCATGCCCTTGATGCCGGGCGCGATGTCGAAGGCGTCGCGCGAATGGGCCAGGTGATGCAGGAAGTCACGGTAGAACAGCGTCTTGCCCTGCTTTTGCAGGCCGATCATGGTGTAGAGCTCGGCCTTGGGCTTGCGCGGCAACAGGCTGGCCAGGAAGTTCACCACGGCGGCGGGCGTTTCCATGTCCACCAGGAAATAGGCGCGTGTGAAGCTGAACAGCGTGCTCAGGTCGTCGGCGCCCAGCAGCAGCGCGTCCAGCGTGACCTGGCCGGCCGGGTTGCGCGTCAGCGCCACGGCAAAGGGGTAGACGGTGGTCTGGTTGATCAGGCGGCCGACGATGTAGGCGCCCTTGTTGCGAAAGAACAGCGAGCCCAGCGCATGGATCTGGCAATCGCTGGCGATGCGCCGACCCACATGGCGGGGCAGCAGCGTGCGCAATTGCGCGACGGCGGCGCGCGCCAGCATGCGCGTATCGCGCGGCAGGTCTTCGAAAGGCAGCGCCAGGCCGAAGTCGGCCACCATGCGGATCAGGCTTTTTTCCAGGCCGTCGGTCGCCGGGTAGTACACCCGGTACGACGGGGTGCTGCTGTCCAGGTAGTCGGTCGCAACCGCGGGCCGCACGAACAGGAAGTCGTTATGGAAATAGTCGCGGTGCAACAGGCGGCACGAGACGGAATTGAAGAAGGTCTCGGCGCATTCGGGCTGCTTGTGGTCGCCCAGCAGGCCCACGAATTCCTGCTTGATCTGTTGCCAGTAGGCGGTCTGCGCGTCGGTCAGGGCGGGTACGGCCGCGCCGTTGCCGTTGGCGTTGCCGTTGTGGCCGGGGATGTCGTTCAGCGCGCCTTCCGGGCGGCCGCGCAGCACCCCTTCCAGCTGCGTGGCGCATTCGCGCACACGCATGTCGTAGTACTCGATGCGTTCGCGCGACAGGTGCTGGATGCCATGCCAGTCGCCCGATTCGAACAACGCCTTGGCCCGTTGCGCGCTGTAGCGAAACAGCGCGTAGTGGCGGTCGAAACCGGCCAGGATGATCCTCGCCACGTCCAGCGCCGAGGGCCCCGGGGCGGGGGCCTGCTCGATATGCTGGACGTCGGACATGCGGATCATGGCGGGGCGCTCGGCCGGCGTGTCAGGCGGTTTCGTTGAACAGTTCGCGGCCGATCAGCATGCGGCGGATTTCGCTGGTGCCCGCGCCAATTTCATACAGCTTGGCGTCGCGCCACAGGCGCCCCACCGGATATTCGTTGATGTAGCCGTTGCCGCCCAGGATCTGCACGCCCTCGCCCGCCATCCATGTGGCCTTCTCGGCCGTGTACAGGATCAATGCGGCGCAGTCCTTGCGTACCTGGCGCACGTGTTCTGTGCCCAGCTTGTCCAGGTTCTTGCCCACCTGGTAGCAAAACGCGCGGCTGGCTTGCAGCGTGGTGTACAGGTCTGCCACCTTGCCCTGGATCAACTGGAATTCGCCGATGGCCTGGCCGAATTGCTTGCGGTCATGGATGTAGGGCACCACCACGTCCATCACGGCCTGCATGATGCCCAGCGGTCCGCCGGACAAGACGGCGCGTTCGTAGTCCAGCCCGCTCATCAGCACCTTGACGCCGCCGTTGACCTGGCCCAGCACGTTTTCTTCGGGGATCTCGCAGTCCTGGAACACGAGTTCACCCGTGTGGCTCCCGCGCATGCCCAGCTTGTCCAGCTTTTGCGCCACCGAGAAACCCTTGAAGCCCTTTTCGACCAGGAAGGCGGTGATGCCGCGCTGGTGGGCCTCGGGGTCGGTCTTGGCGTAGACCACCAGCGTGTCGGCGTCGGGACCGTTGGTGATCCACATCTTGGTGCCGTTCAACACGTAGCGGTCGCCCTTCTTGTCGGCGCGCAGCTTCATGCTGACCACGTCCGAGCCGGCGCCCGGTTCGCTCATGGCCAAGGCGCCCACGTGTTCGCCGGAGATCAGCTTGGGCAGGTACTTGGCCTTTTGCGCCGTGGTGCCGTTGCGGTTGATCTGGTTCACGCACAGGTTCGAATGCGCGCCGTACGACAAGCCGACCGAGGCGCTGGCGCGCGAGATTTCTTCCATCACCACCATGTGGGCCAGATAGCCCATGTTGGCGCCGCCATATTCTTCGTCGGCCGTCATGCCCAGCACGCCAAGCTCACCGAATTTGCGCCAGAGGTCCATCGGAAACTGGTCGCTGCGATCCACCTCGGCAGCGCGCGGAGCGATCTCGGCCTGCGCAAAATTACGCACGGCGTCGCGCAGCATGTCCAGGTCTTCGCCCAGGTCGAAGTTCAGGCCGGGAAGGTTCATCGATGTCTCCGTGATAGTGGGTGCTTACATTCTTATGAGCGCCTGTGGCCTGCGCCGCGCCGCCATCGTGTGGCTCATCATGCGCCGATCCGGTGTCGCCGCGCAATGATGCACCGCAAATATTACGTTTACGTAAACGTAAATTGGAGTCGGGTAATCCCTAGGAAATTGCCGCTTTCATGGGGAAGAACGCTGTTTACTATTCGCCTCTGTCCCCCGAATTAGCCTGATCGAAGCGGAGTGTGCCGTGCTTGAACTATCCAATCTGGACGAAATTGTGGCGCTGCGGCGCGATATCCATATGCACCCGGAGCTTTGCTACGAAGAGCACCGAACCGCCAAAGTAGTGGCGGACACGCTGCGTGGCTGGGGCATCGAGACGCATACGGGCATCGCCAAGACCGGCGTGGTGGGCGTGATCAAGCGTGGCACGTCGGACCGGGCCATCATGTTGCGCGCCGACATGGACGCCCTGCCCATGCAGGAAGAAAACCAGTTTGAACACCGCTCGCGCCATGACGGCAAGATGCACGGTTGCGGCCACGACGGCCACACCGCCATGCTGCTGGCGGCGGCGCGGCACTTGCAGTCGGCCGGCGGCTTTGATGGCACCGTGTACCTGTGCTTCCAACCCGCCGAGGAAGGCGGTGCGGGCGGCCGCGCCATGATCCAGGACGGTCTGTTCACGCGCTTCCCCTGTGAAGCCGTGTTCGGCATGCACAACTGGCCGGGCCTGCCGGCCGGGTCGTTCGGCGTGTGCGCCGGCCCCATGATGGCGGCGGCCAATGGTTTCAAGATCACCGTCAAGGGCAAGGGCGGCCACGCCGCCGCGCCGCAGGATTGCAATGACCCGGTGCCTGCCCTGTTCGCCATCGGCCAGGCGCTACAAACCATCCTGACCCGCAGCAAGCGCCCGCTGGACGCGGCCGTGCTGTCGATCACGCAGGTGCAGGCCGGCGGCAGCGTCATCAACGTCATTCCGAACACGGCCTGGCTGGGCGGCTCGGTGCGCGCGTATCGCACCGAGGTCGTCGACCTGATCGAACGCCGCATGAACGAAATTGCCGGCAACATCGCCGCCGCGCATGGCTGCGAAGCTGACGTGTTCTTCGAACGCCGCTACCCGGCACTGGTCAACACCGTGGCCGAAACGGAATTTTGCATGCAGGTCATGCGCGATGTGGGCGGCGACGACCGCGCGCTGACGATCGAGCCCGCCATGGCATCGGAAGATTTCGCGTTCCTGTTGCAGGAAAAGCCGGGTTGCTACGTCTTCCTGGGCAATGGCGACGGCGAACACCGCATGGCCGGCCACGGCCTGGGCCCGTGCATGTTGCACAACGCCAGCTATGACTTCAATGATTCGTTGATACCGGCGGGCGCGTCGTACTGGGTTCGCCTGGCGCAACGCTATCTGACGGCCTGACGGGCTGGTCCGCCTGACGCTTTACCTCACGCAGTGCTACGCAACATCACCAGGACAATATGAAAAAGAAGACTTTGCTGATCAAGGGCGCGGGGGCGGCCCTGGCAATCGTGGCAAGCGGCGCCATGGCCCAAGGCTGGCCCGCCAAACCCATCACGTTGGTGGTGCCGTACACGGCGGGCGGTAGCGCGGACGCCATTGGACGCCGTTTGGGCGACGTGCTGCGCAAGGAAGCCAACGTAACCGTCATCGTTGAAAACAAGCCGGGCGCGGGCGCCTCGGTGGGCACCGACTTCGTTGCGCGCTCGCAGCCGGACGGCACGACGCTGCTGCTGGCATCGACCAGCCCGCTGACGATCTTCCCGCATCTGGCCAAGACCAACTACGACCCGATGAAGGACCTGACGCCGGTGGCCAGCGTGGCCGTCGCACCCGTGGCCATCGTTGCCACCAAGGCCCTGCCGGTCAAGGACTTTGCGGGCTTGATCGACTACGCCAAGTCGCATCCGGAAGGCGTGCGTTACGGCACGCCGGGCCAGGGTACGGTGGCGCATATCGGCATGGCCGCCGTCACCAAGCAGACCGGCACGCAGATGCTGCATGTGCCCTATCGCGGCAACAGCCAGGCGCTGACCGACGGGCTGGGCGGCGTGGTGGAATTGCTGGTGGTCAATAGCGACGTGGTGCTGCCGCACGTGGCCAACGGCGCGTTGAAGCCGCTGGCGGTGATGGCGCCGCAACGCCTGGCCGCATGGCCCGACGTGCCGACGATGGCCGAACTGAAGTTGCCGCAAGCGCAGTACTACTCGAACTTTGGCGTGTTCGCGCCCGCCAACCTGCCGCCCACCGTGTCCCAGCCGCTGCTGGCCGCGCTGACGCGCGCGGTGGCCAGCGCTGATTTCCAGGACCTGCTGGCCAAGTCGTATCTGCAACCCGGCACCGCGACCGGCGAAGCCTTCGCCAAGCAGGTGCAGGCGGAATTCACCAACAACGCCCGCCTGATCAAAGAGGGCAATATCAAGGCCGATTAAGCCGTGGCTTGTGGGGCAGCCCGCGGTCGTCCACCGGCAGCCCCATCACCCGATAACGCATGGCGGCCAGCGATTTGGCGTTGGTGATGCGGGCCATGTGGGCGCATTGCGCGCACCAATGGCCCGCGCGAATCGACGCGAACGGCGCGTGCCAATCGTGGCCGCGATGGCATAGCCAGTGCATCTTCCGGGTGGTGTTCAAATACACGGACGTGAGGCATTCGCCACCGCGATCGCGGGCCGCCTGATGCGCGGCTTCGATGCCCAGCCGCTTGTTCAGGTTGGCGCACACGCCGCACCAACTGCCCAGCAGAATCTTGCCGCCGGTGGTCAGCCATTCGTGGCCGTCGGCGCAGCGGAATCGATACCGCACGCCCAGCCCGCGATAGGCATCCGACAGGCACAGGCCGCCGCGCTCTTTGGCCTTGCGTTGCAGCCGCGCCAGGCCGTCGGGATGCCGATAGCCTTCGACCTTGCGCAGGCGCGCGCATTCCGGGCACCAGGTTCGACGCAGCACATCCGCACCCGCCGCCTCCCATTCGTGCCCCGCGCCGCAGCGGAATTGGAAGCTCTTTTGCCCGCGCGGGCTGGCGGTATCCAGGCACTGTCCTCCGCGCGCGACCGCGGTCTTGTGGATACGCCCAAGCAGGTCGTCGCGCCGGCGTCGGTAGCCCGCGTCGCGCCCACACACGGCGCAACCGACACGTTGCAGCGCTTTGTTGCCCTTGCGGTTCCAGGCGTGGCCGGCGTCGCATTGAAAACGATGCGGTACATCCCAGCCCAGCCAGTGGGGTTCCAGGCACGTGACCCCATTCTTCTGCGCCAGTTCGCCCAGGCGGGCAAAGTTGGCGCCGGCCGCGCATAGCGGGCACTTGACTTGCAGCGCGCGGCCGAAAGTTTGCAGCGTCCGCTGGAATTGGTGGCCCGCGTTGCATTGAAAACGGTACATCGCCGACAAGCCCCGCCAATGCGTATCCAGGCATTCAAAGCCGGCCGCATCGGCGGCGATGCGCAATTGCGGTTGGCGGTCGAGGATGGGGTGTTGGGGCTTCGTGTGCATGAGGAATCCTGTTGCCAGAGACACCGCCATTGACCACCGTGCGCCGCCGCAAGAACCCGGCAAGACAGAAGCAAAGCCGAAGGAAAGGCGCAAGGGCTTCGGGCAATCACGGCCGCGATGCAGCGGCGATGGCGATTGCCGATCTTGCCTTCCTGTCGGACGCAAAGATATTGGAAAAGTCTTATTTTTGGTCGGAACTTTCTGAGGCGGCGCCGGGGTTAGACCAGTGCCGCGCCAGGCCGGGCCACGCTTCAGGCCGGGCGGGGCCCGAACATGATCACAAGCATGCCGGCCAGGCACAGGCCGACGCCCAGCCAGTCGCTTGCGCTGGGCCGCAGGCCGTCCACTGCCCACAACCACATCAGCGCCATGCCGATGTACACGCCGCCGTAAGCCGCGTAGACCCGGCCGGAGGCGGCCGGGTGCAAGGTCAGCAGCCAGGCGAACAGCGCCAGGCTGGCCGCGGCCGGGGCCAGTAACCAGATGGAATGGCCCTTGCGTAACCACAGGTACGGGAGGTAGCAGCCGATGATTTCGGCCAGCGCCGTCAGGACGAACAGCGCAAGGGTCTGCAAGGCGGCCATGAGCGCGCCTTCAGGGTTTTTGCGCCAGCAGCGCGCGGCATTCGCGTTCCTGCTGGGCAATTTCCTGCAAGGTGTCTTCGATGTCGCGGCGCTGCTGTTCCAGCGTGTCGCGATGCTGTTCCAGCACGCTGAGGTACTGGCGCAATTGCACTTCGGTATCGCCGGGGCCGTCGTACATGTCGATCAGCGTCAGGATTTCAGACAGCTGCAATCCCAGGCGTTTGCCCCGCAGCGCCAGTTTCAGGCGCGTGCGGTCGCGCGGACCAAAGATGCGGTTGCGGCCCTCGCGCGCCGGGCTGACGATACCCTGGTCTTCATAGAAGCGGATCGTGCGGGGCGTGACGTCGAACTCGCGGGCGAGTTCCGAGATGGTCCAGGTTGACGAGGGCATGCGGCGTGTGGCAGTTTACGTAAACGTAAATTATGATGACTTGACGTCAACGTCAAGCGTGGAGCAAGAGGCAATGAACCCCAACGAACAGAAATTGCAGTACCCCTGGGCGGACTTCCAGCCCGAAGCCGGCCGGGCCCATGTGGTGGCGGAAGGCGTCAAGTGGATCCGGATGCCGCTGCCGTTCGCGCTGGATCATATCAACCTCTGGCTGCTGCGCGACCGCATCGATGGCCAGGACGGCTGGACCATCGTTGACTGTGGCATCTCGCGCGACGAGGTCAAAACGCTGTGGGAAGACGTCTTCAAGAACGAACTTGAAGGGCTGCCCGTGCTGCGCGTGCTGGTCACGCATATGCACCCTGACCACATCGGCCTTGCCCATTGGCTGTGCGAGCGCTGGAACGCACGGCTGTGGATGACGATGACGGACTTCATGGTGGCCTCGTTGTGGTCGTCGCGCCGCAACGAAGCGGGCGGTGGCCCGGGCGGCCAGTCCGCCGTCGAACACTTTGCGCGCCACGGCCTGACGGACCTGGACGCGCAAGAGCAGATCCGCCAGCGCGCCAACTACTACCCCAACCTGGTGCCGGCTGTGCCCGCCCGCTACACGCGCATCATGCACGGCGATCAAGTTCGCATCGGTGACCATGACTGGCGCGTGATCGTGGGTTACGGCCATGCGCCGGAGCATGCCTCGCTGTACAGCCCCGACCTGAACGTGTTGATCTCGGGCGACATGGTGCTGCCGCGCATTTCCACCAACGTCAGCGTGTTCGATTACGAGCCGGACGCCAACCCCTTGCCGCTGTACCTGCGGTCGCTGGACGGCTACGCCGGCCTGCCCCGCGACGCGCTGGTGCTGCCCTCGCACGGCCGGCCGTTCAAGGGCCTGCACGAGCGCATTGCGCAGCAGCATGAACACCACCGCGATCGTCTGGCTGAAGTGCTGGAGGCTTGCGCCGCGCAGCCGCGGTCAACGACGGACATCCTGCCCGTGTTGTTCAAGCGCAAGCTGGACCTGCATCAGCTGACCTTCGCCATGGGCGAAGCGCTGGCGCACCTGCATGCGCTGTATTTCGAAGGCAAGCTGCGTCGTGCCACCGGCGACGACGGCATCGTGCGGTTCACGGCTGCGTGATCGACAAGCGCGGCGGGTTCCTGGCAGGACCCGTCAGCGCGTCGCCGTGGCCAGTCTGACGGCCAGGCCCACGAACACCAGCGCGGCGATGCGATTCAACCAGCGCTTGGCCGTGACCGAGCGTTGCAGCAGTTCGCCGAACGCGCCGGAAAAGAACGCGATGGCGCCGAACACCAGCAACGTCGACACCATGAACACCGCGCCCAGCTGCATGACCTGCAAGCCGACCGGGCCCAGGGCGGGCGTGGTGAATTGCGGCAGGAAGGCAAAGAAGAACAGCAGCACCTTGGGATTGGTCAGGTTCATGACGATGCCGCGCCGGTACAGCGCGCCGGGCTTGAGCGGTTCGGGCCGCTTGCCGTCTTCCGATTCGACCGGCGCGCGCAGGATTTGCCAGGCCAGGTACGTCAGGTACGCCGCGCCCGCCAGCTTAAGCGCCGTGAACGCCATGGGCGACGCGGCAAACACCGCGGCAAGACCGAGCGCGACGGCGGCCGTGTGACCCAGCAGACCGGTGCACAGCCCCAACACCACCAGCATGCCCGCCTTGCGTCCCCAGATAGCGGACTGCATCAGCACGAACACATTGTCCGGCCCGGGCGTCAGCGCCAGCAGCACGGCAATGCCGAAAAAAGCGATCAGGGTGTCGAAGGGCAGCATGGGACGTGGCCTGGTGGAGGTGGGCGCCGGGTAGCCGGAGAATGGCATCATAAGGGCAATTTCCCCGCTGTTCAGCCTTGCCATGCAACCCCAAGGACAGAGAGAGACACACACCATGACGACAAACGCCGCGCAGGCATCCCAGGCATCCCAGGTATCTCAAACCGCTCGGGCGCAACATGCCACCCACGATGCAACGCAATCCGCGATGCACGACGACGCCGCGACGCATCCCGGCGACGCAACGCGCGCCGATGCCGCGCTGCAAGCCCTGCTGCTGGCGCGGCACAGCTGCCGCGCCTTCCTGCCCACGCCGGTGCCGCGCGACGTCATCGAACGCATCCTGACGCTGGCTCAGCGCACGGCGTCATGGTGCAACTGCCAGCCCTGGCGCGTCGCGGTGACCGAAGGCGCGGGTACCGAACGCTTGCGCGCCGCGCTGCTGGCGCGAGCGCAACAAGCCGATGCGCCGTCAGGCTTTACCCCCGACTTCCCCTTCCCCCGCGAATACCGCAACGAATATCTGGCGCGCCGTCGCGAATCCGGCTTTCAACTGTACGGCGCGGTGGGCGTGGCGCGCGGTGATCGCGACGCCTACCGCCGGCAGGAAATGCGCAATTTTCGACTGTTCGATGCGCCGCACGTGGCCATCATCACTACCGACGAAGCGCTGGGCGAATACGGCGCCATGGATTGCGGCGGGTACGTCGCCAACTTCCTGCTGGCCGCCCAGGCCAACGGCGTGGCCACGGTGGCCCAGGCGTCGCTGGCGATGTATCCCGAGGTGTTGCGCGACGTGCTGGGCATCGATGCCGACCGGCGCGTGGTCTGCGGCATTTCGTTCGGCTATGCCGATGCCGATCATCCCGCCAACAGCTACCGCACGCGCCGCGCCGACCTGTCCGAAACGGTCCGCTGGGTCACGGGCTAGGGACAGGCGCCGCCGCGCCTGATAAGGTTCAGCCTGTTCGCCCCGAGTCCGGCCCCTGTTCATTTCTCCAGCGTTCCTTCGAAGATGACCTCCAAACACATCGATACGGTTTTGCAGCACGCGGGCACCGCCCCGTTCGACCCCCAGACCGGTACCGCGCCCGTGCCGCTGCCGCCCATGCGCGCCAGCACCGTGCGCTTTCAGAACCTGGCCGCCCTGGAACAGGCGCAGCGCAGCAAGGCCGAAGGCGGCCGCGCCACGACCTATGGCCGCATGGGCATGGACACCCACGCCGCGCTGGAACAGGTCTTTACGCAGCTGGAGGGCGGCACGCATTGCTACCTGGCGTCGTCGGGCTTGTCCGCGATGACGATGGTGATGATGGCGCTGTGCTCGGCCGGTGACCACGCGCTGATCTCCGATTGCGTCTACGGCCCGATGCGGGAACTGGACGATGCCGTGCTCAAGCGCATGAACATCGACATCACCTACTTCGCGGCCGACGAAGGCCTGGACGCGCTGGTGCGGCCCAACACAAAGTTGCTGTACGTCGAGTCGCCGGGCTCGCTGCTGTTTGAAATGCTGGACATGGGCGCCATGGCGGCCTTCGCCAAGCGCCACGGCTTGGTGCTGGCCACCGACAACACCTGGGGCTCGGGCTACATCTACCGTCCGTTGACGCTGGGGGCGCAGGTGTCGATCATTGCCGGCACCAAGTACGTGGGCGGGCACTCTGACCTGATGCTGGGCGCGGTGGTGACCAACGACGAAGCCATCGCCAAAAAACTGAACCGCACGCAGTACGCGATGGGCTATTCCATCAGCGCAGACGACGCCTGGCTGGCGCTGCGCGGCGTGCGCACGATGCCGATCCGCATGGCGCAGCACGCGCGCCATGCCTTGCAGGTGTGCGAATTCTTCAAAAGCCGCCCCGAAACCGTGCGCCTTTTTCACCCCGCATTGCCCGAAGATCCCGGCCACGCGTTGTGGCAGCGCGATTGTTCCGGGTCCAACGGCATGCTGTCGGTTGAGTTGCGGCTGTCGCCCGCTGCCGCGCGCGCGTTCGTGGACGCACTGACCTTGTTCGGCATCGGCTTTTCGTGGGGCGGCTACGAAAGCCTGGTGCAGTTGGTGTCGTCCAAGGATTTGTCCAAGCACCGCTATTGGGGCGAAGGCGAGAACGCGCTGGTGCGTTTGCACATCGGCCTGGAAGCGCCCGAGGACATCATCGCGGACCTGACCCAGGCGCTGGAAAAGGCGGCGGCGGTCAGCGCGTAGCGACGCCCGCCACTGTGACGCCGCGGCGCCGGATGCGGCATGGCGGCGCCGGATGCCGCGACGCTGCGCCGGGCATCGCGGCGCGCGTAGTCCCCCTGCGTAGTCACCGGCGTAGTTTCGCCGGGCTTAGTCGCCCCGGCTTAGTCGCCCCGGCTTAGTCGCCCCGGCTTAGTCGCCCCGGCTTAGTCACCCCGGCTTAGTCACCCGCTTAGTCACCCGCGACCGTGCCGCGTATCCACGCGCCGATGCGCGCGGCAATGTCGTCGCTGTTGTCATCCATCATCGGCATGTGCGAATTGCCGGCGATACCCATGTCGGCCAGCCTCCACGTGTCTACCCGGGCGCCGTGGCCCGCCAGCGAGTCGGCGTAGTCCTGCCCGCTTGCGCACAGGCGTCGCCATAGCGGCGTGGCGTCCAGATAGTCGCCATAGACGAACAGGAACGGTTTGTTTGCCACGGCGGCGGCCGTGACGTCGGCGGAGTAGCCCGACGGTTCGATACCGATCACGGCGCGCACCAGGTCGGGCCGCGCGTGCAGCGCCCGGTAAGCGACCTCGCCGCCATGGCTGTGCGCCACGACCAAACAGGGCCCGATGCGATCCAGCGCCGCGCAGAAACCGTGCAATGCCGCCTCGTTGTTGCCCAGCCAGCGCGGCACTGCGTGTCGGATGAAATCGTCGAACGCACCCACCGGAAAGCGCTGGCCCGCGAATGCACGACGCGTCTCGAAATCCTCCGCGCGGCCCAGGCGAAACAACGACCAGCTTTCTTCGGCGGTGCGGATGATGGGCGCCTCGGGCCACACCTGCTCAAACGGCGCCCAGCCGGCGCGGCCGCGTTCGACGTTGTCCACGACATACACCGCATGGCCCTGGCGCAGAAAGTGCTGCATCCAGCCCGCCCGGCCGTCCGGCGTCTGTTCCCACATCGCTCCCGTCATCCCGCCGCCGTGCAGCAACACGATGGGCAGCGGATGCGCCAGCCGTGCCGGGACGAAATACTGCACATAGGCCTGCTCGAAGTGGTACAGGCCGTTAGGGTCATACGCCAGCGACGCGCTTTTTGTGAAGGCGATCTCGCGCTGCGGCAGCCCGGCCACGCGCACCGGCCTGCCGCCCGCGTAGAAGCTGCCGAAGTCGGCCAGTGTGACGGCATCGCCCCGGGGCTGCGCGCGCGGGGCAGCCCCGGTTTCAGGCTTGGGCCGCGTCATCGCTTGACCAGCGGGCATTGGCTGTCCGACAGCGGCCAGGCCAATGTGTCGCCGGGAATGCTGCGCACGATGTTGTAGTAGTCCCAGGGCGCCTTCGATTGCGCGGGCGTCGTCACCTGCGCCAGCATCATGTCGCGCACCACCAGGCCGTCTTCGCGAATGCGTGCATTCATGCTGAACGGGTCGTCGATGGGCAGCGACTTCATCTTGGCCATCACCGCGTCCGGGTCCGCCGTGCCGGCCGCCTTCACGGCTTGCAGGTAGTGCCGCACCTGGCCGTACACACCGGCTTGCAGGAAGGTGGGCGGGCGGCCGACGCGCGCCTCGAACTTTTTGGTGAAGGCGCGCGTGCCGTCGTTCATGTCCCAGTACGACGGCACGGTCAGGTAGGTCTTCTGCGCGGCTTGCAGCCCCAGGCTGTGCACGTCGGTGATCAGCAACAACATGGCGGCCAGCTGCTGTACACCGCCGATGCCGAATTCCGCCGCCTGCTTGATGGCCGAAATCGTGTCGCCGCCCGCGTTCGCAATGGCGATGATCTGCGCCTTGGAGCCCTGCGCCTGCAACAGGAACGAGGCAAAGTCCGACGCGTTCAGGGGGTGGAACACGGTGCCCACGATTTCACCGCCGTTGGCTTTCACGACGGTTTCCGTGTCCGCCGCCAACTGCTTGCCGAAGGCGTAGTCCGACGCCAGGATGAACCAGCGCTTGTTGCCTTCATTGACCACGGCGGTGGCGGTGCCGCGCGACAAGGCGTAGGTGGTGTACGTCCACTGCACGCCGTAAGGCGAGCACTGCGCCTGCGACAGCGCGGTGGTGCCGGGGCTGGAGAACAGCACCAGTTTCTTCTTTTCGCGCGCGATGCCCTGCACCGCCAGCGCGACCGAGGAATTGGGCACGTCCACCACGACGTCCACGCCGTCGGTGTCGTACCACTTGCGGACCATGCTGCTGCCGATGTCGGGGCGGTGTTGGTGGTCGCCCGAGACCAGTGAAATCGGCTTGCCCAGCACCGTGCCGCCCATCTCTTCGATGGCCAGCCGGGCGGCTTCCACCGACCCCTTGCCGGTGGCGTCGGCGGTAACGCCCGCCATGTCGGTCAGTACGCCGATCTTCACGCCGTCCGCCGTATTGGCGTGCGTGGCAATGGCGGTCAATGCCAGGCACAGGCCCAGCGCTCGTGCCGCGCGTATGCGCAAAAATTGCTGCTTCATTTGTCTTCCACCCTTTTGATGCCGTCGTCGCGGCGAATTCTTGTGGCAAAAGTGTAGCCCCGGCACATCAGAAAGTTGGAAGACTTTCTCAACGATTTCCCAAAGAAAAACGCCTCGGCCATGTGGCCGAGGCGTTTTGCACGATGAAGCGAGATGAACGCGTGACTTACTTGTTGCGCGCCATCGGGATCAGCTTGTCGACTTCCTTCAGGGCGCCTTCGTAGCTGTTGCCCGCCATGACCGGCGAGGTCATGAACTTGCCGCCGACGGCACACGACGGGGTGCCGTCGATGCGGTAGGCCTCGGCCAGCTGCGTGGCGCGCTGCACTTGGGTCTGCACGCTGAACGAGTCGAACACGGAATCGAACTTGGCGCGGTCCACGCCTTGCGAGGCGGCCCATTCGCCCATGGACTTCTTGTCGAACAGGCGCTTGTTTTCACCGTGGATGGCGGTGAAGAACTTGGCGTGCAGGTCGGGGCGTTCCAGGGCCATGAACGTGTAGTAGACCTGTTGCAGCGGCTTCATGCCGGCATTGAAGGCAATGGGAACCTGCTTGAGCACGACGTCGGCCGGGGCGGATTTGGCCCAGGTTTCCACCATGGGTTCCATGGCGGCGCAGTGCGGGCAGGTGTAGGCGAAAAATTCCAGTACTTCCACTTTGCCCGGGGTGTCGGAGGGCAGCGGCGGGTTGATGGCCACGTAGGCTTGGGTGCCTTGGGCGTGGCTAACCGGGCTGAAGAACGCGGAGGCGGTCAGCGCGGCCGCGGCCATGATGCGTACGATCTTGGGGGACAACATGGATGAGAGGTTCCTGAGTAAAAAGTTACAGACAGGCCCGGGGCCGGATTAGTTCAATGAAAAAATGGCGCCGCATTGCGCTACTGGCGCACCACGGCGGTCTCGATCTTGTTTTCGCCCAGGCGGCCACGCGCCCGGTTCATGTCGTCCAGCCGCGCAAACGGGCCGACACGCACGCGGTTCAGCGGCTTGCCGTTCACTTCGGCCTTCTGCACGGCAACCGGCAAGCCCAGCAGAATAATGCGGGCCTTGAGCGATTCCGCGTCGTTCTCGCCCCGGAATGCGCCGGCTTGCAGGTAGTACGTGCCGGTTGCGGCCGGCGCGGCGGCCTTGGCGGCAGGAGCCGGCGTGGGCGCTGGTGCGGGCTTGGACAAAGGCGTGG
>NZ_JBLVOL010000105.1:0-2706 GCF_053543755.1 Achromobacter semiaridum
CCGCGTCTGGCACCCGAGATCCCGTTGCCGCGCGTGGCGCGCGACACGCACGCCGCTGCCGCCGAGCACACGACGACGTTGCCCGCCCACACCGAAGAAGAATTGACGGCCGCCCTGAACAGCACCGCGCAGCAATTCCAGGCGCCGCAACATGGCGCCACGCCGCAGGACAACCTGGCCCAGGCACTTGCCGCCGCCACCCAGCGCCAGGCCGCGCCGGTCGTGAACCAGGCCGCCATCGCGCCGCCGGCCGTGCCGCTGGTGATGCAGGTCGCCACGCCCGTTGGCGGCACGCACTGGGGTACCGAGCTGGGTCAGCAAGTGGTCATGATGAGCACCAACGCACGTCAGGGCATGCAGACCGCCGAGCTGCGCCTGGACCCGCCCGACCTGGGCCCCTTGCGCGTCAGCCTGAACCTGTCCGACGGCGTGGCCAGCGCGTCGTTCGTTTCAGCGCATGCCTCCGTGCGCCAGGCCATCGAAACCGCGATCCCGCAACTGCAACAGGCCTTGGCGCAAGCCGGCATCTCGCTGGGCCAGACCAGCGTGGGTGAACAGGCCGCGCAGCAGGAATTCGCACAGCAACAAGGCAACGGCGGATCGCAACGGCAGTCGGGCAATGGATCGGCGCTTGCCGATGCATCGGCCGATATCGCCGCGCCCACCGTCACCGTGTCGCGCAACGCCAACGCACTGGTCGA
Source organism: Achromobacter semiaridum (assembly GCF_053543755.1). Lineage (NCBI taxonomy): Bacteria > Pseudomonadati > Pseudomonadota > Betaproteobacteria > Burkholderiales > Alcaligenaceae > Achromobacter > Achromobacter semiaridum. The sequence continues at coordinate 702 of NZ_JBLVOL010000105.1, forward strand.
CACCTTTGCCTGACAAACACACGGCCCGCGACCGGCAACGGCAGCGGGCGGTGCAGCAATAGCTTGAGATACGCGGCTTTCGCCCTGTTTTTCGCCTCCAAGGCGACACGCACTTTGGGGCAGAATGCTTTCATCCACTAAGAATCCGTTTTCACCAGCGGCTTAATACGCATCGAAACCGAGATGGCGACTACCAAACCTATTACCGCGCCGTCGGGCGCCAAGAAATCCGGCGGCATCGGCGTCCTTCGCCTGCTGCTGGGCCTTCTGGTCCTGCTCATCGTTGCAGGCGCCAGCGCCGGCGCAACCTGGTTCATCACGCAGCGCATGCAGCAACCGCCCGCCGGCGCCGCCGTGCAATTGGGCGTGGGCCAAGTGCCCGGCGGCCAGCCTGGCCAACCGGGTGTGGCAGGCCAACCCGGCCAGCCTGGCCAAGGCCCGCAAGCCACGCCGACCACGTTTGTTGCGCCGCCGGCCGGCCCCATCGCCGTGCCCGCGCCGATCTTCGTGCCAATCGAAGCATTCACCGTCACGCTGCAAAACGCCGACACCGAACGCATCATGCACGTTGGCCTGACCCTGCGCGTCAGCGACGAGCAAACCCGCACGCGCCTGGAAAAGTACATGCCTGAAGTGCGCAGCCGCATCCTGATGGTGCTGTCGGCGCAATCGCCCACCGGCGTGCAGACCCAGCAAGGCAAGACCGATATGGCCAACGCGATCAAGGTCGCGGTCAACCGTCCGTTCTCACCGTTGCCTGACGGCCAGTATGTCACCGACGTACTGTTCACGGCGTTCGTGGTGCAATAAGCATGGCCTACGAGGCATTTCTTTCGCAGGACGAAGTCGATGCGCTGCTTGCCGGCGTTACCGGCGAGAGCGATAGCAAGTCGGCGGCCGCGAACTCCAATGATGGCGCGCGTGCCTATGACCTGAGCTCGCCCGAGCGCGTCGTGCGCCGCCGCATGCAGACGCTGGAGCTCATCAACGAGCGCTTTGCGCGGCACATGCGCAACGTGCTGTTGAACTTCATGCGCCGCAGCGCCGACATCACCGTCGGCTCGATCAAGATCCAGAAGTACGCGGACTTCGAACGCAACCTGCCCGTGCCCAGCAATCTGAACATGATTCAGATGAAGCCGCTGCGTGGTACGGCGCTGTTCACGTATGACCCGAACCTGGTGTTCCTGGTCATCGACAGCCTGTTCGGTGGCGATGGCCGCTACCACACGCGCGTCGAAGGCCGGGACTTCACCACGACCGAGCAGCGCATCATCCGGCGCCTGCTCAACCTGACCTTGGAAAGCTACGGCAAGTCCTGGGACCCCGTCTATCCGATTGAATTCGAGTACGTGCGCTCGGAGATGCACACCAAGTTCGCCAGCATCACCGGCAACAATGAAGTGGTGGTCGTCACCTCGTTCCATATCGAATTCGGCGCGACCGGCGGCGACCTGAACATCTGCCTGCCCTACTCCATGATCGAGCCGGTGCGCGATCTGCTGACGCGTCCGCTGCAGGAAACCACGCTGGAAGAAGTTGACCAGCGCTGGTCGCAGCAGCTGTCGCGCCAGGTGCGCAGCGCCGATATCGACGTGGTGGCGGAATTTGCGCGCATCCCGTCCTCGATCCGCGAACTGATGAATTTGAAGGTGGGCGACGTCCTTCCCGTGGACGTGCCCGAGACCATCATTGCCAATGTGGACGGCGTACCGCTGATGGAATGCGGCTACGGCGTCTTCAACGGCCAGTACGCGCTACGCGTACAGAACATGTTTACCTACGATACCGATTCAAACGAGGCCCCCGACCATGACTGACAAGAACGAGCCTGGCTCCGGCTCGTCCCCGGCCGACGACTGGGCCGACGCGCTCGCCGAACAATCCCGCGCCAACCCGCCCACGCAAGCCGACGGCTTAAAGCCGCAGGACGACTGGGCGGCCGCGATGGCTGAACAAACCGCCTCCGCGCCCGCTGCCGCGGCGCCGGCGCCCGCACCGGCAC
>NZ_JBLVOL010000106.1:0-1833 GCF_053543755.1 Achromobacter semiaridum
CCGCCCCGCGCCGCGCACGGCCGCACGACCACATTGCCGCCGGCCAGGGCACGGCGGCGCGCGTGGCAGGCACGCGCCCCGTGTACGACGCCGCGCCGGGGCGCCGCATCGACATCCCTGTCTACGAACGCCAATCGCTGGACCCCGAACAGACGCTGACCGGCCCCGCGTTGGTCGTCGAAGACGAAACCACCACCTTCGTACCGCCCGGCTTCGTGGCGCGCCGCAGCCGCCTGGGCTCGCTGGTGCTGGACGATGCCCGCGCCGCCCGGCGCCACCAGGCCGACGCGGCCGACAAGGACCACACATCATGAGCACCCCCGCCGACCTCTCCCGCCCGACCTCCGCCGCCGCGGCGCCCCTGGCACAAGAGCGCATCCGTTTTCAACTGGCCTGGAACCGCCTGCTGTCCGTCGTGGAAGAGCAGGCGCAGGTGTTGATCCGGTCGGCCTTCGGCACCGCCACGCGCGAAGCAGGCGACCTGTCGGCCGGCGTCTTCCTGCCCGATGGCCGCATGATTGCCCAGGCCGTCACCGGCACGCCCGGACACGTCAACGCCATGGCCGAATCGGTCAAACACTTTCTGCGCGTCTTTCCGCCCGAATCGTTGAAGGATGGCGACGTGCTGCTGACCAACGACCCCTGGAAAGGCACCGGCCACCTGTTCGACATGACGATGGTGACGCCCGTGTTTCACGACGGCGCGCTGGTGGCGCTGTTTGCGTCCACCCTGCACGTGATCGATATCGGCGGCATCGGCAGCAGCGCCGACGGCCTGGAGATCTATCACGAAGGTCTGTTCCTGCCCATCCTGCGCTTCTTCCGTCAACACGAAGTGGACCCGGGCGTGCTGGCCATCATTCGCGCCAACGTGCGCGAGCCCGAACAGGTGGAAGGCGACCTGTACGCGTTGGTGGCCTGCAACGCGATCGGCGGGCGCCGCCTGAAATCGTTGTTGACCGAATTCGAACTGGGCGGGCTGGACGCCCTGGGCGGCTACATCATCGAGCAGTCCGAACACGCCATGCGCCAGGCCATCGCCCAATGGCCGCAAGGCACGTGGCATAACACGCTAGTGATCGACGGGTACGACGCGCCCATCACCTTGCAAGCCGGCGTGAGCATTGCGAACGACAAGGTCCGCATCGACTTCACCGGCACTTCGCCCAGCGTGGCGCGCGGCATCAACGTGGTGAAGGCCTATACCGACGCCTATACCTCTTTTGGTGTGCGCTGCCTGATCGGCGCCGACGTGCCCAACAACGCGGGGTCCCTGTCGTGCGTCGAGGTCGCGGCGCCCGAGGGCTCCATCCTGAACGCGCGTTTTCCCGCTGCCGTCACGGCGCGCCACATCATCGGGCAGATGCTGCCCGACGTGGTGTTCGGCGCGCTACGCCAGGCCCGCGCCGACCAAGTGCCGGCCGAGGGCGCGTCGTCGCTGTGGAACCTGCACCTGGTGGGCGGTGAGCCCCTGGCGGGCGCCACGCCCGAACAGCAGGAAGCCCTGCTGGCCGGCCCGCGCTTTAACGCCGTCAGCTTTTCCACCGGTGGCACCGGTGCGCGGCCCGGCAAGGACGGCCTGTCCGTCACGTCCTACCCCAGCGGCGTGCGCAACGTGTCGCTGGAAATACTGGAAAGCGCCAACCCGCTGGTCTTCGAACAAAAGGAATACCGGCCCGATTCAGGCGGCCCTGGCACGCAGCGCGGGGGGCTGGGCCAGACCATCGTCGTGCGCCACGCAGACCCGCAAGCCGCCATGATCATTGCCGCCGCATTTGACCGCGTGGTGCATCCCGCGCGCGGCGCCCTGGGCGGCCACGCCGGCGCGGGCGG
>NZ_JBLVOL010000107.1:0-1138 GCF_053543755.1 Achromobacter semiaridum
GCAGCGCCTTCGCGTCGGCGCCGGGCAACAGGCAGGCGCGGCCGTCGAAAACCGTCGAGCAGGCGCCGCAGCGCACCAGGCCGTTACGAACGCGCAGTTGGTCCGGCACCACCTTGAACGTGGTGCCGCATTGCGGGCAGCGGGTGGTCAAAGCCATGTGATGCGATCCTGCCGAAGCGGTGCTCAGGCCTTTTGGCCGTGCAGGCAGACCCAGCCGTCGCGGGCGCGCCAGACGGACATCGCCATCCAGGGCGCGTAGGCGGCAGCCACTTCATCGGCCTGGCGTTCCAGCACGCCGGACAGCACCAGATGCCCACCATCCGCCACGCGGCCGGCCAGCATCGGCGCCAGCACCTTCAGCGGGTTGGACAGGATGTTGGCCACCACCACCTGAAACGTGCCGTCGGCCAGCGCGTCGGGCAGCATGGCTTGCAGTTCTACGTGGTTGACCTCGGCGTTGTAGGCCGTGCTTTGCACTGCCTGCGCGTCGATGTCCACGGCCAAGGTCGGACCGGCGCCAAGCTTGCGCGCGGCAATCGCCAGAATGCCCGAGCCGCAGCCGTAGTCCAGCACGGTGGCGCCGGCGGGCAATTCGGCTTCCAGCCAGGCCAGGCACAGGTGCGTGGTGGGGTGGCTGCCCGTGCCGAACGCCAGGCCCGGGTCCAGCTCGATATGGATGGCGCCCTCTTCGGCGGTGGTGGGGTCCAGACCGGGCACGTCGGGATTGTCGCGGTGCCAGCTGGGTACGATCCAGAGGCGCTCGGCGATGTGGATCGGGCCAAACTGCGATTGCGTCAGGCGCACCCAGTCGGCGTCCGGCACATCGCGCAGCGTCCAGCCGGCAAACAGCGTCGGGTCCAGTTCACCGGCCGACGCGGCTTCTTCCATGATCTGCGTGGGGTCGGCGCCATCGGGCAGCAAGGCCACGACGCGGTTGCGGTCCCAGGCCTGCACGTCGGGCTCGGTGCCCGGTTCGCCAAACAAGGGGCGTTCGTCATCGGTGCCGAAGTCGGCGTCTTCCACGGACACCGACAGCACGCCCGCTTCCAGCAACGCATCCGACAGGGCTTCGGCCTGCGCCTCCAGGCAATGGAGCACGAGTTCACGCATGATTATTCTTCCATCTGGCCATGGGGGG
>NZ_JBLVOL010000107.1:1185-6535 GCF_053543755.1 Achromobacter semiaridum
AAAGGGGCCGTCCCCCCCCGGGTCGTCGGTCAGGGACGCTGAGCCAACTTGTTTTCCAGATAGTGGATGCTGGTGCCGCCTTCGATAAAGCGGGCATCTTGCAGCAATTCGCGATGCAGCGGGATGTTGGTCGAAATGCCTTCCACCACCATTTCCGACAGCGCGATGCGCATGCGCGCCAACGCCTGGTCGCGCGTATCGCCATACGTGATGACCTTGGCGATCATCGAATCGTAGTTGGGCGGCACGAAGTAGCTATTGTAGGCGTGCGAATCAATCCGAACGCCAGGACCGCCCGGCGTATGCCAGTTGGTGATGCGGCCGGGGCTGGGCACGAAACGGAACGGATCTTCGGCGTTGATGCGGCATTCGATCGCATGGCCCTTGAAGGCGATGTCGCGTTGGCGCAGCGTGAACTTCTCGCCGGCGGCGATCAGGATCTGCTGCTGCACCAGGTCGATGCCGGTGATCAGTTCGGTGACCGGGTGTTCGACCTGGATGCGGGTGTTCATTTCAATGAAATAGAACTCGCCGTTTTCAAACAGGAACTCGAACGTGCCCGCACCGCGATAGCCCATCTTGCGGCAAGCATCGGCGCAGCGGTCGCCGATGCGCTCGATGGCGCGGCGGGCGATGCCGGGAGCCGGCGCTTCTTCGATGACCTTCTGGTGGCGTCGCTGCATGGAGCAGTCGCGCTCACCCAGCCAGACGGCGTTGCGGCCGCCATCGGCCAGCACCTGGATTTCCACATGGCGAGGGTTCTCAAGGAACTTCTCCATATAGACTTCCGGGTTGTTGAACGCGGCGCCCGCTTCCGAACGCGTCATGGTAACGGCGTTCAACAGCGCGGCCTCGGTGTACACCACGCGCATGCCACGGCCACCGCCGCCGCCTGCCGCCTTGATGATGACCGGGTAACCGACTTCGCGCGCAATGCGGATGATTTCCTGCGGATCTTCGGGCAACGCGCCTTCAGAACCGGGCACCACCGGCACCCCCGCTTCGATCATGGCGCGCTTGGCGCTGACCTTGTCGCCCATCAGGCGAATGGTGTCGGGACGCGGGCCGATGAAGACGAAGCCGCTCTTTTCGACGCGATCGGCGAAGTCGGCATTTTCGGACAAGAACCCGTAACCCGGGTGAATTGCCTCGGAATCCGTCACTTCGGCGGCCGAAATGATGGCCGGCATGTTCAGGTAGCTGTCACGCGACGGCGCGGGCCCGATGCACACGGATTCATCGGCCAGGCGCACGTACTTGGCCTCGCGGTCAGCCTCGGAGTGCACGACCACGGTTTTGATGCCCAGCTCGCGGCAAGCGCGCTGAATGCGCAGGGCGATTTCGCCCCGATTGGCGATCAGGATTTTTTCGAACATTTTCAGCTATCAGCCAATGACGAACAGGGGTTGACCGTACTCGACGGGCTCACCGTTTTCGACCAGGATTTCTTTGATGACGCCGGACTTGTCGGCTTCGATTTCATTGAGCAGCTTCATGGCTTCAATGATGCACAGCGGATCGCCTTCCTTGACGGTGGCGCCCACGTCGATGAACGGGGCGGCGCCCGGGTTCGGCGAACGGTAGAACGTGCCGACCATCGGCGCCTTGACGACGTGGCCCTGAATGACCGGGGCGGCTTCGGCGGCCGGCGCGGCAGGCGCGGCGGCTTGCGCAACCGGCGCGGCGGGCACGCCGGCTTCGGGCTGGTGGTAGGCCACCGGCTGCAAGGTTTGCGAGAACTTGACGATGCGTACCTTGCCTTCGCCTTCGGTGATTTCCAGCTCGGCGATACCCGATTCAGCCACCAGGTCGATCAGGGTTTTGAGTTTTCGAAGGTCCATAGAAGCTGCTTCCCGAGATAGTGTCGGCGGCGTCCCAGCGTGGGGTCCGCGCCGTATAAGATGTAAAAGCCGTGAGTTTGGTGCGAGATCAGTGCCGCACTGCGTAACGCAGAGCCGCCTCGTAGCCGTCCGCGCCCAGGCCGGAGATAAGGCCTACCGCCAAGTCGGACAGATAAGAGTGATGCCTGAAGGGCTCTCGCTTATACAGATTGGACAAATGTACTTCAATAAATGGGATCGCGACCCCAGCCAGCGCATCGCGGATAGCGACGCTGGTGTGCGTATAAGCCGCCGCGTTGATGATGATGAAGTCTGTGCCGTCTTGCCGGGCCGCTTGAATGCGGTCAACCAGCGCGCCTTCGTGATTGCCTTGCCAAGCAGCCAGCTTGGCGCCCAGTTCGCCTGCAAGCAGCTCCAGTCGCTCATTGATCTGGGGCAGCGTCAAACTGCCGTAGATATGAGGTTCCCGGGTGCCAAGCAGGTTCAGATTCGGGCCATGCAATACCAGTATGTTTTGCGCCATGCGCTTGCCAATGAGTGGATTGCCAACGGTGGAATTGTTGGCAAAACAGCCGATAAACCAGCTTTTTACGCCAATTCCTACTATTTGTCCAACAGACTTATGCCTTCAAACCGGATAGGGTTTGATTCAGGTCGTCGGGTTGGATTTCGCCCAGTATCTTCCGGTTAATCGCGCCATCAGCGTTGAACACGATGGTAAATGGCAAGCCGCCGCTGGGGTTGCCCAGCTTGCGCAAGGTGTCGATCGCGCCTGCCCCGATAACCCACAAGGGGTATGAAACTTGCACTTTCTCGACAAATTTTTGCATGTTGGCAGCGGAATCAACGCCGATGCCGACAAAGCGGACATTCGGATATTTTTTCTGCAAGGCATCCAGTTCCGGCATCTCGCGCACGCACGGCGCGCACCACGTTGCCCAGAAATTGACCACCATGGGTTGCCCCTTCCAGTTGGCCAGCGACTGCGTCGCGCCACGCAAGTCGGGCAACTGCAATTGCATCAATGCGGCAACAGGGTCGCCGGCGTCGGCGGGCTGGGAAGACGTGCGGGACTTCTGCCCCAACAGGGTATAGCCCCCGGCGACCGTGGCGGCCACGGCCACGCCGGCGGATAGAAGTAGGCGTCGATTCATGGCGCGATCATAACCGCTGCCGGGATTTTTGCGCGATGCCCGGTCGGCATGAGCAGTGGCCGCTATATATACAATGCCGGACAGGAGAGTTTTCAATGCACCTGCACATTCTTGGCATCTGCGGTACGTTCATGGGCGGCTTGGCGCTGATCGCGCGGGCCGCCGGCCACAAGGTCACTGGTTGCGATGCGGGCGTATACCCGCCGATGAGCACGCAGCTGTCCGAGCAAGGCATCGACCTGATCGAAGGCTTTGGGGTGGACCAGATGGCGCTGTCCCCCGACCTATACGTGATCGGCAACGTCGTCAGCCGCGGCAACCCCCTGATGGAAGCCATTCTGGAATCCGGCGCGCGCTACGTTTCCGGTCCGCAATGGCTGGGCGACAACATCCTGCCCGGCGCGCACGTGCTGGCGGTGGCGGGCACGCATGGCAAGACCACCACCAGTTCGATGCTGGGCTGGATCCTGGAAGCGGCCGGCCTGGCCCCCAACTTCCTGATCGGCGGCGTGGCGGCGGACCTGCATGTATCCGCCCGCTATGACCCCGCGCGCCGCCCCTTCGTGATCGAAGCGGACGAATACGACACGGCGTTCTTCGACAAACGGTCAAAGTTTGTCCATTACCGCCCGCGCACCGCCATCCTGAACAACCTGGAATACGACCACGCCGACATCTTTCCGGATCTGGCGGCCATCGAAACCCAATTCCACCATCTGGTGCGCACCATTCCCGCGTCCGGCCGCATCGTGCGACCCGCCCATTGCAACGCACTGGACCGCGTGATTGCGCGCGGTTGCTGGTCCGAAACCGTCACGTTCGGCGCGGATGGCGCCTGGCAGGCATCGCCGCCCGATGACGACGGCGCCTTCACCGTGATCCGCGGCGGCGTCGACATCGGCACCGTGCGCTGGAACCTGACCGGCGAGCACAACCGCATGAACGCCCTGGCCGCGCTGGCCGCCGCCGAGCACGCGGGCGTCCCGGCCTTGGAAGGCATCGCGGCCCTGACGCGTTTTGCGGGCGTGAAGCGCCGCATGGAACTGCGCGGCACGGTCGACGGCGTGAAGGTCTATGACGATTTTGCCCACCACCCCACCGCCATCGCCACCACGCTGGAAGGGCTGCGCCGCCAAGTCGGGTCGGCCCGCATCCTGGCGGTGCTTGAGCCACGTTCCAACACGATGAAGCTGGGCACGATGGCCGCGCGCCTGCCCGACGCGCTGGCCGATGCCGACCTGGTGTTCTGCTTCGGCGCCCACAGCGGCAAGCATGCGCTGGGCTGGAACCCGGCCGAGGTCCTGGCCCCGCTGGGCAACCGGGCTTCCAGTTACGATGACATCGATGCGCTGGTCGCGGCCGTGCCCGCCGCCGCGCGCCCGGGTGACCAGGTGCTGGTCATGAGCAATGGCGGGTTCGGCGGCATCCACGGCAAGCTGCTGGACGCGCTGCGGGCACGCGGCTGATCCCCCTTTATTGGACGAGCACGAAATGATTCTCTACCTGCACGGTTTTCGTTCCTCGCCCAGTTCCACCAAAGCCCGGCAGATGGCCGACGCCATGGCCGGGCTTGGGCTGGCCGCGCAGTGGGCCTGCCCGCAACTGCCCGCCAGCCCCCGGCAAGCCATTGCGCTGGCCATGGACATCGCCCAAGGCCAATTGCAGGGCGCGGCGAGCCCCCGCGCGCTGACCATCGTGGGCTCGTCGCTGGGCGGTTTCTACGCCACCTGGCTGGCCGAACAACTGGATTGCAAGGCGGTCGTGCTGAACCCGGCCGTCGAAGCCGCGCGCGACCTGGGTACCCAGGTGGGCGAGCACCACATGTATCATTCCGACGCGCCGTTCGTCTTTTTGCCTGAATATGTAGACGAACTGGCCGCCATCCACGCGCCCCGCATCACCCATCCCGACCGGTACTTCCTGCTGGCGGCCACGGGCGACGAGGTCCTGGATTGGCGTGAAATGCGCGATCGCTACGCGGGTTGCCGGCAGCGTATCGTCGAAGGCAGCGACCACGGTTTGTCCGACTTCGAACGTTGGATGCCCGAGGTGCTTGAATTCGCCCTTGGCGGCAAGCAGGTTAGCCCTCAATAATCAGTACCAGACATCAACACTCTATTTCGCCGCGCAAGGCGGTGCGTACGCGCCGCCCAGGAAGATCCCCACCATGTATGTGTTTTACGAAGATGACGGCAGCTTCAAGGCCGGCAACATCCTGTCCGAAACCGACGCCAGCTTGCAGGTGGAGTCAGAGTCGGGCAAGCGCAGCAAGATCAAGCGCGCCAACACCCTGTTCAATTTTGCGTCGCCCGAACCGGCGGCGCTGATGAGCCAGGCGGCCGCGGCCGCCGCCGC
>NZ_JBLVOL010000107.1:6590-12788 GCF_053543755.1 Achromobacter semiaridum
TTCCTGTGGGAATGCGCGCCGCAAGAAGAATTCGACACGCCCGCGCTGGCCGCCGACTACTTCGGCCACGCCCCCACGCCGGTGGAACACGCCGCGCTGCTGATGCGCCTGCACAGCGCGCCCGCGTACTTTCACCGCCGTGGCAAGGGCCGCTACCGCCCTGCCCCGCCCGACATCCTGGCCGCCGCGCTGGCCGCGCTGGAAAAGAAGCAGCGCCAGGCCGAGCAGCAACAGGAATGGGTCGACGAGATGGCGGCCGGCCGTCTGCCCGAAGCCATTGCCCAGGTTGCTGAAACGCTGCTGATCCGGCCGGACAAGAATTCGCAGCAATGGAAGGCGCTGGACGCCGCCTGCGCCAAGCTGGGCAAAAGCCCCGACCGCCTGTTGCTGGAACTGGGCGCATGGCCGCATGCGCTGGCCCTGCATAAGCGCCGCTTCCTGGCCGTCAACTTCCCGCGCGGCTTGGAATTTCCGGAACTTGAACTGCCGCCCATCGACCAAGAACTGCCGTTGTCGGACGCCGAAATCTATTCGGTGGACGACGTCACCACGACCGAGATCGACGACGCGCTGTCCGTGACGACGCTGCCCGACGGCCGCCTGCGCGTGGGCGTGCACGTGGCCGCCCCCGGCCTGACCGTGACCCGCGACAGCGAATTCGACAAGCTGGCGCGCGCCCGCCTGTCCACGGTGTACATGCCGGGCGACAAGATCCCGATGCAGCCGGACAACGTCATCAAGGCGTTCTCGCTGGATGCCGGGCGCGAAGTGCCCGTGCTGTCGCTGTACGTGGTGGCCGACCCGGAAACCGGCGAGATCATCGAATCCGACACGCGCCTGGAACGTGTGGTGGTGCGCGAAAACCTGCGCCACAACATGCTGGACGCGCAAGTCACCGAGGCCAGCCTGGCCGATCCGTCGGCCGACATTCCCTACGGCCATTGGCTGCGTCCGCTGTGGAAGCTGGCGCAGGCGCTGTCGGCGCAACGCGAAAACGTGCGCGGCAAGCCCGAAAACAATTCCCGCGTGGAATACAGCTTCTACCTGGACGGCAACCCCGACGACCCGGACACGCCGGTGCGCCTGGTGCCGCGCCAGCGCAACGCGCCGCTGGACCGCATGGTGGCCGAATACATGATCCTGGCCAACAACCTGTGGGGCGGCTTGCTGCACCAACATGGCGTGCCGGGTATTTATCGGTCGCAGCAGGCCGGCCGCGTGCGCATGAGCACGCAGGCCCTGCCGCACGAAGCTATCGGCGTGCCGCAGTATGCGTGGAGCACGTCACCGCTGCGCCGCTATGTGGACCTGGTCAACCAATGGCAGTTGATCGCCGCGGTGGAACACGGCGTGTCGGCGCGTCTGGTGGCGCCGTTCAAGCCGCGCGACGCCGACCTGTTCGCCATCATCGGCGCGTTCGATGCGCAGTACGCGGCCTGGGCCGAATTCCAAAGCGCCATGGAACGCTACTGGTGCCTGCGCTGGTTGAAGCAGAACGGCATTACCCGCACGGTGGCGCACGTGCTGCGCGACGACCTCGTGCGATTCGCCAACGCGCCGCTGGTGACGCGCGTGGGCGGCATGCCCGAACTGGAACGCGGCACCCCGGTGGAAATCGACATCCTGGGCATGGATGAACTGGGGCTGGAGCTGGATTGCCGGTATGTCGGCCAGCTGGCTCCCGAGCCGGCAAGCACGTAGGATGCATCCAGCGCGCTAGCGCAAAGCAAAGCAAGCAAAAAAACGTCCCTGCCGGGGGCAACCCCTTTCGCCATCGCGCAAGAGGGGCTGCCCCCGGCAGAGGACCATAACAAGACGGAGACGCAACATGCGCATTTTGCTGGTCGAGGACAACCTTGATCTGGGCGATGCGGTGGAGAGCAAGCTGCGGTCGGCCGGCCACAGCGTGCAATGGGTGCGCGACGGCGTCGCGGCCTTGCGCTGGGGCCTGGACGAAACCTGGGACGCGCTGGTGCTGGACATCAACCTGCCCGGCAAGGACGGCTTCTCGGTCATCCGTGAATTGCGCGCCGCCGGGCTGGAAGCGCCGGTGCTGGTCATGACCGCGCGCGCCGAAATCGAAGACAAGATCGACATGCTGGACCTGGGCGCCGACGACTACCTGGTCAAGCCCTTCGACCTGCGCGAACTTGAGGCGCGGCTGCGCGCGCTGATGCGCCGGCCGGCCGGGCAAACCAGCAGCACCACCGCCTACGGCAATCTAAGCCTGGACCTGGCCGGACGCAGCGTGACGCTGGCGGGCACACCGCTGGAACTTGGCCGGCGCGAATTCCGCCTGCTTGAAATCCTGGTGGGCCGCATCGGCCAGACCGTGGCGAAAGAGCGGCTGATGAATCAGCTGTTCGATCTGGACGACGGTTCACTGAACGCGCTGGAACTGTTGATTTCGCGGCTGCGCAAGAAGCTGGCGGGCGCGTCGATCGACATCATCACCGTGCGCGGCGTCGGCTATCAGGCCCGCAGCCATGAACATCCCTGAAAGCGCCTCGATCCGGCGCCGCGTCTTCACCTTGGGCGCCGCGCTGCTGGCCTGCGCGCTGATCGGGCTGGTTTTCTTCCTGCGCGGTTATGCGCAACGCGCCGCCGAGCAGGCATTCGACCGCCTGCTTGCCGCATCGGCGCTGACCATTGCCGGGTCCGTTCAGATCGATGACGAAGGCGTCACCGTCGAGCCGCCGGTGTCGTCGCTGGCGATGCTCTCGGGCGGCGAGCGGGTCTTCTACGAAGCGCGCACGTCCAATGGCCGCCTGATCACCGGCTATGGCGACCTGGCGCCCAACCTGCCGCTGGCGCAAGCCGCCACGCCGGTCTACGCCTACGTCACCTACCACGACGAGCCTGTGCGCGTGGCGACCGTGGGGCGGCTGGTGTCGGCCAGCCAGCATGCCGGCTGGGTCACGGTGCGCGTCGCCGAAACGCTGGGGTCGCGGGATGAACTGGCCGACGAGATCCTGGGGCGCGGCGTGCTGCCGCTGGTGGTGGTGTCGCTGGTGGCGCTGGGCCTGCTGTGGTTTGGCGTGCAGCGCGCGTTTGCGCCCCTGGCCGTGCTGGAACGAGACCTGCGCACCCGCGCGCCCGAGGATTTGACGCCCGTGACCACGCCCGTGCCCCGCGAAGTACGCCGCCTGGTCGTAGCGCTGAACGCCTTCATGCAACGCCTATCCGTCATCATGGACACGCTGAACACGCTGGTGGCCGATGCCACGCATCAGGTCCGCACGCCGCTAGCCTCGCTGCGCGCGCAGGCCGAAGTGGCGCTGGACGAGACCGACCCCAAGCGGCTGCGCGAGCGCATCGTGCGCATCCACCAGAACGCCACGCACGCCAGCCAGCTGATCAACCAACTGTTGATGGACGCCACCATTACGCACCGGCTGGGCAAGGGCCCACCGGAATCCGTGGGCGTGGCCGAGACCATCAACGAAACGCGCCGGCGCATCGGCCCGGTGGAAGCCGAACGGCTGCGCATCGAGATCGCGCCGGAAGTGCGCCGCGCGCGACTGGCCGGTGACCGGGTGGCCTTGCGCGAGATGCTGCGCAACCTGGTGGACAACGCCTTGCGTTATGCGCCCGACGGCACCGTGGACATCCAGGCCACCCCGGTAGCCGGTTTCCGCGTGGCGTTGACGGTGTCGGATCGTGGGCCGGGCATTTCGGACGACGAAAAAGAAGCCGTGCAGCAGCGCTTTACGCGCGGGCGGGCCGGCGAGTCGCAGCCGGGTTCGGGCCTGGGGCTGGCCATCGTGCGTTCGGTGGCCACGGCGCACGGGGGTTCGCTATGGCTGCATGATCGGCCCGGCGGCGGCCTGTCCGCGCGCGTCATCCTGCCGCTGCAACAGCAGCCGGCCGGACGCAGCCTGGCGGCGTGGCTGGGCGCGGCGTGCACGGCGGCGATGCTGCTGGTGTCCGCGCCGCAGGACACGCGCGCGGCAGAGCTGGAAGAAATCGTCACGCGCTACCCCGCGCCGCAACCCACGTCGCGCACGCTGGTCATCGCCGGGCCCACGGACACGCCCGTGGTCGCGCCGCTGATCCAGGGCTTTCAATCGTTGCGGCCCGACGTGTCGGTGGTGTATCGCGAAATCAGCAGCCGCGACCTGTACGAAGCGACCGTGGACGGGCGTCTGAAAAATGTGGACGTGCTGATGAGTTCGGCGTCGGACTTGCAGATCCGGCTGGCCAACGACGGCTATGCACAGGCGTACTCGTCACCCTACGCGTCCAAGCTGCCGTCGTGGGCGGTCTGGCGCAACGAGGTCTACGGCTTCACGTTCGAACCCGCCGTCATCGTCTACAACCCCAAACGTTTTACCGAGGCCTCCGTGCCGCGCTCGCGGCAAGACATTCTGCGCCTGCTGGAACGCGAGCAAGCCAGCCTGCAAGGCCGCGTGGGCACCTATGACATTGCCGCCAGCAGCCTGGGCTATCTGCTGGCCGAGCAAGACGAGCTGGTGTCATCGAACTTCTGGGGGCTGGCCAACGCGATGGGGCAAGTGGGCGTGCGCCTGTCGCCCACCAGCGCCCAGATTCTGGACGCCATCGAGAACGACGAACTGGACCTGGCCTACAACATCTTGGGTTCATACGCCCTGTCGCGCCAGGCCGCGGGCAGCAAGATCGGCGTGGTGTTTCCGCAGGACTATGTGCTGGTGCTGGCGCGGTCGGTGCTGATCTCGCGGCGCGCGCCCAGCCCCGATCTGGCGCGCGCCCTGGTGGACTGGCTGCTGTCGCCGGCCGGCCAGCAAGTGGCCTCCAGCCACGCGGCGCTGGGTTCCATCATGGAAGACACGCCGGGCCGCTGGACCTCCGAAGCGGTGCTGGCGCGGTCGCAGGGCATCGTGCAGCCGGTGGTGTTGAGCCCGGCGTTGCTGGTGGGGCTGGACCAGCGGCGGCATTCGCGCTTCGTTCAGAACTGGGTGCGGCTGGTCACGGACACGCCGAAGCGGCCGTAGGCGGGGCGCAGCAGGCCCAGGGATTACCCCTAGCCGCTTGCCGCCTCCATGACAGGACGACGACAGACGCCGCCTCCTAAGATGGCCGCAGGCTGGACCCAGATCCCGCTACAGACCAATTCCAATCGGAGACGAACACATGCTTGCCAAGTCCCAACTGGCGGCCGCCTGCGCCGCAGCTTTCGCCATCGCCACCGGCAGCGCCTTCGCGCAGGCCGTGCCGGCGGGTTACCCGGCCGATTATCAAAAGATCCTGGACGGCGCCAAGAAGGAAGGCAAGGTCGTCATCTATTCGACCACCGACACCAAGGCCGCCGGCCCCATCATCAAGGGCTTCGAAGCGCTGTATCCGGGCGTCAAGGTCGAATACAACGACATGAACAGCACCGAGCTCTACAACCGCTACATCAGCGAACAGGCGGCGGGCGGCGGCAGCGGCGACATCGTCTGGAGCTCGTCGATGGATTCGGCCCTGAAGCTGGCCTCCGACTACGCGCTGCAATACAAGTCGCCCGAAGCCGGCAAGCTGCCGGCCTGGGCCGTCTGGAAGGATTCGGCCTACGGCACGACCTACGAACCCGCCGTGTTCATCTACAACAAGCGCCTGATCCCCGCCGCCGAAGTGCCGACCACGCACGGCGCGCTGGCCAAGCTGATAGCCAGCCAGCCCGACAAATTCAAGAACAAGGTCACCACCTACGACATTGAAAAGTCGGCCGTGGGCTTCATGCTGGCAGTGCAGGACAAGGCCAACGACCCCAAGTATTTCGACACGCTCAAAGACATCGCCAAGGGCGGCCTGGTCGTGCAATCGTCCACCGGCACCATGATGGAACGCGTGTCCTCGGGTGAAAACCTGATCGGCTACAACATCCTGGGTTCGTACGCCGAAACCCGCGCCAAGGCCGACCCGTCGCTGGGCGTGGCCTACCCGACCGACTACGCGCTGGTGCTGTCGCGCGTGGCGTTCATCAGCAAGAAAGCCAAGAACCGCAACGCCGCCAAGCTGTGGATGGATTACCTGCTGTCCAAGAAGGGCCAGGAAATCATGGCCAACCAGGCCGACCTGGCCTCGGTGCGCGATGACATCGACGGCGACAACGATGTGGACGGCATGACCAAGAAGCTGGGCGCCTCGCTCAAGCCGATTCCGGTCAACGAAACGCTGCTGGACTACCTTGAGCAGACCAAGCGCCTTCAGTTCATCAAGGACTGGCGCGCCGCG
>NZ_JBLVOL010000108.1:0-6808 GCF_053543755.1 Achromobacter semiaridum
ACCTACCGCGCCCGCCAGGACGGCGCGCGCCTGCAATACGTGAACCTGGAACAGGTTGCCGAACGCTGGAACGACGGCAGCGCGCTGACCACCACCGAACGGCAATCGAACCGCCCGCGCATCCACGTGGAATTCAATCGCCCCGGCCAGCACCGCTTCACCATCACCGTGAAGGCCGACCCCGCCAACATCCCCTACTCCGCGCGTGAACGTGGCCGCCGCGCCAGCTATCAGGAACCGCACAGCAACCCGCGCAGCTACGTCACCAACGCCGACGGCACCCGCATCGTCGACGACATCACGCTGCCGGCTGCCGGCCTGAACCTGTACCTGTTCGAAGTGCGCGACGAACGCGGGCAATTGATCAAGACCGAACGCGTTGAAACCGTGCGCCGCCTGTACATCCAGGAGGTCATGTGCATCAGCGCGCATCCGGCCGGCCACCTGGCCGACGTCACGCCCGTCACCGCGGAATTCGCGCGGCACGGCATCGACATGATTCAGCTTCCGCGCCTGCGATTCCGGGGCCGCTCGGCGGTTGACGCCGCCGACACCGTCGAGTCGCAGCAAGCCATCATGGACGCCGTGCGCGCGGTCTACACCCCGTCCCCTGGCAAGCAGCGCGAACCCTATACGCTGGTCGTTTGCCACGTTGACCGCCTGGCCGCCCCGGGCATCAGCGGCGACATGCGGCTGCCGGTGCCCGCCGGCCCCGGCGGACGCGTCATGACGGTGCCCATCGTCAACGACGACCGCAGCCGCTCCAGCCTCTGGTACGAATTCGACGCCAGCGACGACTGGCTGGTGCACGCGCGCTACATCCACACGGATGCCTCCGGCGCCGAGCGGTCCATTCCGATTCCGCGCCACCTGATCACCCCGATCCGCGAAAGCAATGGGTCGGTCTGGTCGGTGTCCGTGGACCTGACCCGCATATCGCCCACGCCGCTGACCGGCATGCTGAACATCCAGTTCAACACCGTGGCCGCCAGCTACGCCGGCCTTGCCATCACGGGTTCCAACCTGCTGTTCGTCTCGACGCTGGACCCCTACGAACCCAACTCGCAGGCCTACCTGACGGAGACCCTTGCCCACGAAATGGGCCACTTGCTGGGCATGGTGCCCAGCGGCCCCGACTGGCCCGGCCTGCGCAACCAGGACGAGTCCGCCGACGATTCAAAGCTGGACCCTCCGCCGCACTTCTACTACGACGCGGGGGGGCACTGCTATTACGGCCTGCCGGACCAGAATGGCGAGTACGGCGAGGAGATCGGGCAGTGCGTGATGTACGGCATCACCTGCGCGAACATTCATTTCTGCCCCAGTTGCAGCAAGGCCGTGCGCAAGGTCGACTGCTCCGAAGGCTGGACGACGTTCTGACGCCGGCCCTTTTTAGAAAACCGACATGCCCATCATGACGACCGATTGGATTGAACCCGCCACCTTTGCCTCAGTGCCCTCGCACTCGCAAAAGGAACACGCCTGCATGCCGCCGCTGCAAGGCTACGACGCGCAGATGCGCATCGCCGCGCCCACCCGCGTCACGATCCGCGACGGCAGCACGCTGACCATTCCCATCTGCGCGCGCGGCATCCTGCCCGTGGTAGACGAGCCGCAGCTACCGCGTTTCGTGGCGGTGGACACGCGCACCGGCAAGGTCTATCGCGGCATCGCGTTCAACTACGTGCGGCCCAAGCTGCCCAATGTGTCGGTGGACCCCAGCGAAGGCGCGGCCCCGCCCAAGATTCCGCTGCCGCCCGGCATGACCGTGGAAACGCGCTTCACCACGGATATGGCGGGCGTGCTGCACCTGCCCGCCACCCCCGCGACGTACGAGGTGTATATCGAGGCAGAGAACGTGAAGTCGAATACGGTGACGATAGCGGTCGAAGCGGGGAAGAAGTAGCGGCATCGAAGGCGCTACGCGCGTCCTTCATTCGCCGCGTCACGGCCGCACCGGTGTCATCTGTTGAATGTTCTGCTCTGCCCGGGCGGCCTGGGCCTCGACCTTTTCCGCGTTGCGCATGTCCTTGGCTCGCTGCGACATTTCGGCCTTGGCGTCGGTCTTGGCGAATACATCCTTATCGCGAACACGGAAGTACATCGTGGTGCTGGCCAACAGGTGATCGGGCCAACTGCTCAACATGGCATCGTGCACCAGCCAGTCGAACAAGGTCATGACTTTCGGGGGCAATTGCGTTTTGCCGTCGCGCGCCTCGCGCCAGGCAGTCAGCAGGCGTTGCTGAACCGCGCGCTCGGCCTTGATGTCGGCCATGGGGTCGGCTGCCTTTTCCGGCGTGCCGCCGCCGCGCTTGATCAGTTCATTGCGCATGTTCTCGCGGTCGCGCATGTCCTTGTCCATCAACTCCATCGTGCGCAACACCTGCGGGCTATTACGCTCCAGGTCCGCGCGGCGCTGCGCGGTATCGGCATCCTGCTGTTCCGCGTGCTCCAGGCTCTTGTATTCCTCTTCCAGGCGTTCCCACAGCGGCTTGAAACGTTGCGGAGGCAATTCGCCACGGCTTTCCGAGGCGCGTTCCCAACGCTCATTCTTAAGCGCCTCCAGCTCGCGCAGGCGGGCGGTATTCTCCGGCTTGTTGCGTTCCTCGGCGGGCAATGTCGACACGCGTCGCAGTTCTTCGTTGTATTCCTGTTCCGGCGTGAAGTAATCCCGGTCCTTGATCCACGCCTCGGCCGGGTCCGACAGTTCGGCGCGAAACGTGGGGTCCTGGTAACGCACGGCCAGCCAGCGCAGGAATGCCTCCATATGCGGCATGAAGTCTATGCCCGGTTCGTACTTGACGACCTCGCGATACGCTTTGACCAGATCCAGAATCTGGTTCTTCGTACTGCCATCCACAATCGGTTCGGACAGCGAAAACTGCAAATAGGTATCGGGCTTCAGGTCGGCCAGCCTTTCCATGCTGTGAAAGGCCGCGCCGTGCGACAGCGCCTGGTTCATCATGTCGCGCAGCGCCACGCGCGACAGCTCTACGCGCGCATTCAGCGAGCCGGGCGGACTGACGCCCGTCACGTCGCCACTGGACCCGGGATACAGATACTGCAGGCCGCGCGTCTTTTCCAGGCTGTCCATGCGCTGATTGCGGCGCAGCTCATGCGCGGCCGCGAAATGCACGCACGTCTGCACGGCGGCTGGCACCGTCAACGTCCTGTCCTTGTGCGTCTGCTTGATAAGGTCCGTGACGGGCAAAAAGCCCAGGAACGTGTTTTCGTCCATGATGGACGCGACCGAATCCAGCAAGCCCATGAAGCGGATCTGGATATCGGCATCTGACTTGTTCTTCGTTCGGTCGCCAATCACCGCCAGGTCGGCATCGTGACGACGGCGGTACTTCTTGACCAGGTCATTCACGAACTGGCGGGCGACCACTCCGCCCCGGTCCGCCCCGAACACGGTGATTTCAATGCGGCGCACATTCTGCCCTTCGCTCACGGCGTCATAGGCCGCCTTGAACTGGCGCAATGCCGAGTCCACGCGCACGTCTACGCCCGTGCCCATCAGGTAGGCCACCGTTTCCTGATCGCGGATGATCGGCACCGTTTCCATCATGGTTGACTTGGCGGCTTCCTTGCCGGCCGTCCAGGCGACCTTCAGGGGATTTTTCTTGAAGCCGGCCCAGAAGCCGCGAACGGTTGCGCGCGCACGGTTCACCACGCGCTCGGGGTCCCACGCATTCCAGATCCGGACCGCCTTTTCGGGCAGCGTCCGCACATCTTTCACGACGTCCTTGTACGCCTTGACCATGGGCTGATACGAGGACTCACGCAGCGACTTCTTCACGGCGGCCGTCAGGCGCCCGGTGAGCTTATGGTTCGGAATCTCATCCGTGCGCAAGATATTGCCGACGTTGGCCGATATCGCCTTTTGCGCGTTGCCAGCGGCTTTCATGCCCGCCTTCGCGGCGGCATAAATCATGTCGTCGTTTTCCGCGTCGGCATTCAGATCGGTGCCCAGGCCCGAGTAGTAAAACCGAAACCAGTGGTGTTTTTCAGGGCGGCCGGGATCGCTCTGGACATAGTGCGCTTCCCACAAGCGGCAGATGTTCGAATAGTACGTGGGGTGCTTGGCATCTTCGTCGCGGCTACGGCCGAAACCATCAAAAAAGAACCCCATCCGCAGGACCGCACCGCATTCATTGCAGTCGTCCTTGGGGTACGCCGCCTCGTTCTGGGCCATTGCCTTCAGCACCGATGCCGGCGTACGGTTCTCCGGCGGCAAGTCACTGGATTGCGCGTCAGACATTTTTATCTCCCGCCGGGGCGCCCATGGCTTTGATCTGCTCCAGCTTTGCTTGCGGCAACGCCGCGACTTCCCGGGCGAAGTCGCCCGGCGCGCGACCCGGCTTGTCCAGAATCGCCTTCACCTGTGCATCCGAATCGAAGTTCGACGCCACCGTGAAGTACAGCAACATGTATTGACGCAGATCTTGCTTGTCTTCAATACGGTATTTATTCCATGCCGGCTGCAACGCCTTCGCCGTCGCGCGCAGCAGTTCGGCGTCGCTGCGGTAAGCGCCAAGCGATGCGCGATGCTCGCGCCATAGCCAGTCCACGGTATCGACAATGGGAATCCGCGTCTGGCCCAGCAGCTTGCGGCTTAGCGCCAGTTCCATGTGTTCGTCGGGATAGATGTGCAGCTCCAGATACAGCGGACCCTCCCCCGCCGGGATCTCGGCGGCCGGAAATTTGATGGCGCCCTGCCGATCGAAATAGAGCGAGTCGGCCTTGCCATCGTGCAGATGCTTGCGCAGCAACTCGGCATCAACGCCGCGCCAGTCCACCGTGAAATCGGTGCCCTTGAGCGTGAAGCAGCAGGTAACCGAGCCCTCGCCGCCGCCCGGGCTGACCTGCATCGTCGACGCCACGCCTTCGCCCTTGTCCTTGACGCTGATGCTGCGGATATTCCACGGCGTGTAGTTATAGGCGATGAAACTGACGCCTTGGTAGACCGGCTCGCTATTGCAACCCGCCAGCATGCCCAGCCACAACAGCGCGGCGATCAATCCCTTACGCATTCATCTCTCCTGAAGGCCCATCCTGACCAGCCCAATGCAAGGCCTGCACCTCGTCCCACACCGCGTCCGGCACGCCCGCCAGCGCCTTTGCCAGCGCGCCGTCGTCACCGGGCTGATACCCCTGCAAGCCCGCACGGATCAGCGGATGCTCATCAAAGCGCGGGGATATCGATACGCCCCACGCCACATAATCGAACATGTCCTTGTCGCCCGCCACGCCGTGTGCGCGCGCGCGTTCCAACTGCACTTGCACGCGCGGCACCAGCGCGTCCTGATCCGGGTCGCCGGGCAGCAGGCCGGGATACAGGCGGCGTAGCTGAACCGCGAGTTTGTCTGGGTAGTCCAGGTCGAACAGCATCTGGTGCTGCTCGGGCGTGAAGCGTTGGATGCCGTCGGGCGGGTTTGCGGGCAGCCTGCCGGTGCCCGACAGCTCGGCCTGCGAGCCATCGCGCAGCGCGTAGCGCAAGGTGATCAGCGGCGAGGCGAAGCAGGTGCGTTGTTCGGCGGTCCAGACTTGCAGGGCGCGCGCCAGGATGCGCGTGTCGTACCAGTGCAGGAAGAACTCGGTGTCGTCGGGCAAGGCGTAGTCGCAAAACCGTCCGAAATGCGCGATCAGTTTTTCCAGGGGCACGGCGGACGCGAAGCTCATCATTGCGTAGCGGCCCCCGCTGCGTTCGTGCAGGGCGTTCAACACGCGCACGAGCGGCGTACTGAAATCAGGCCGGCGTGGCCCGCGCAGCACGCCTTGCGATGCGCCGTCCACTTCAATCAGCAGTGGCGCCACGTCGCCATAAATGTCCAGCCCGGTTTGCGCCCAGATCGAGCCAAAACTCAGGTCTTCGGTGGCACTGATGCGCGCCAGCAGATCGGGGTGGCCCCGAAAATCCACGATCACATACGCGCGCGCGGCTTCGCCATAGGGCCCGCGGTGATGGGGCAATTGCGCAAAGGTGGAAAGCAGCGCCTGCTGCCAGGAATAAGCCATCGCCGTCACGCCTTTTCGGTAATGGATTGCACGCTGTCCTGGGCGTCCAGCACGCAGCTTTTGCATACCGTGAACTGCGGAAAGGGATACGGCATCTGCGTGGGGCCGGCGAACTGTTTGTTGCCGGTCTTGACGTCGATACGGCCCGGCGCGGTGACGGTGATGTTGCCGCCTTCGATGACGATGCTGGCGCCCGCCGCGTTGGCGATGCGGATGCGCTTGGGCGATGCGTATTCGATGCCGGCGTTGGCGCTGACCATGCGCAGGTCCTGCTGCGCCTGCACGGTCAGCACGTCGTGCTGCGACATCACGTCGACTTCGCCCGTGCCGGCAATCAGGTCCAGGCCGGATTCGGCGCCGCCCTTCTGCACGCCGGCCACGATGCCCAGCGCCTGGCCGGTATGCACGCGCAGCGAGCCGATGACGGCCAGGTTGTGGTCCAGCCCCGATGACCAGTGCACCAGTTCACCGGCCGATACCTGCACGTTGCGTCCGGCCGCTTGCGTCAGCCCCGCGCGGCCGGCCATCAGCACCAGCGGGTCGGTCATGTGCGGGACCTTGCCGTCGACCACTTCCGTGTGCTTGGCAGAGGCATCGCCCGCCGCGCCGCTGATCGCCTGGCCGTCCACGGTGCCGGAGACGGCGCGCGTCATCGCGGCAAGGGGCGCGCGTTCGCCGTCCAGTCGGCTGGCGCCCGCGGACGTGGTGCCGCGTGCCGAAGCCAGGCGCACGCCCTGATGCGCGCCGATCACGCCGTCAAACGACTGCGCCATGATGTCGGCCTGCC
>NZ_JBLVOL010000109.1:0-3312 GCF_053543755.1 Achromobacter semiaridum
GTTGCTGGGTCACATTGGAGGATTGGCGGCCGACGCTGCTACCGCCACCCGCACGACGGGCTTCGGCATCAAATGATGCCGTCACCAACGCCGCGCCGGAAACGGCGATGAGCGCCGCGGCGACAAACCGCGAAAGACAGTATTTGGTCATAGAGTTAGCTCCCTCGTACTCGCGCCCCCGCTGCCCCGAGCAGCAAGGAGTCCCACGGACAGCGGGACCTATTCGCGACTTTTCTTACAGTAATCTGAATGTCGTAAGAATAACGGACAAGATGCCGCCCCACAAGTTCCCCGTGGGGGGACAAATCATCGGATGGACACGCCGGGCTCAGCCCAGGCGCACGCCCTCGTGCAGGGCGGCGATGCCGGCGGTCAGGTTGAAGTACTGCACCCGTTCCAGCCCGGCGCTGCGCAGCATGTCGGCCAGGGTTTCCTGGTCGGGATGCATGCGGATGGATTCGGCCAGGTAGCGGTAGCTGGCTTCGTCCTTGGCGACCTTCTTGCCCAGCCAGGGCAGCACATTGAAGGAATACCAGTCATAGGCAGGGGCCAGGGGCTTTGCCACGCGCGAGAATTCCAGCACCAGCAACTTGCCGCCCGGCTTCAGAACACGCGCCATTTCAGCCAGCGCGCGGTCTTTATGCGTCATGTTGCGCAGGCCGAAGGCCACGCTGACGCGATCAAAGTAACCGGTGGGAAACGGCAGGCGTTCGGCGTCGCAGACGGCGGTGGGCAGCAGCAGGCCCGCGTCGGTCATGCGGTCACGGCCCACGCGCAGCATGGAATCGTTGATGTCGGTCAGCCAGACTTCGCCGGTGGGGCCTGCGCGCTTGGCGAAGGCCTTGGCCAGGTCGCCCGTGCCGCCCGCGATATCCAGCACCTTCATGCCGGGGCGGATGGCGGCGCGGCCAATGGTGAAGGCTTTCCAGACGCGGTGCAGGCCGGCCGACATGAAATCGTTCATGACGTCGTAGCGCTGGGCAACCGAATGGAAGACTTCGGCAACCTTGCGCGCCTTTTCGCCTTCAGGCACCGTTTGAAAGCCAAAGTGCGTGGACTGGGCGTTGTCCTGCGCGGAATGTTGCGATTCGGAGGGGTTTTGCATGGTGAATTCCCGATATATCGTGGCAATGGTAGCCTATCGGCCCCCGCCGGCGGCGCGAAGAACCTGCCTGCGGGACGCCCCGCGGTCACATACCTGAAATATTGCGGCCATACTATCGCAATGTTCGCGCCGCGCCGGCGCTCAGAAGCGTGCCAAATTCGCCATGTCCAGCACCATCCTCGTCGTCGAAGACGAACCCGCAATCCAGGAACTGATCGCCGTCAACCTGTCCTTCGCGGGGCACAAAGTGCTGCGCGCCTTCGACGCCGACCAAGCCCAGACCCTTATCCGCGCTGAACTCCCTGACTTGATACTGCTGGACTGGATGCTGCCCGGCACTTCCGGCCTGGCGATGGCGCGCAAGCTGCGCAACGACGAGCGCACCCGCGCCGTCCCGGTCATCATGCTGACCGCCAAGGGCTCCGAGCAAGACAAAGTCGACGGCCTGGAAGCCGGCGCCGACGACTACATCACCAAGCCGTTCTCGCCCAAAGAGCTGATGGCCCGCATCAAGGCCGTGCTGCGCCGCCGTGCGCCGCAGCTGACCGACGACGTCATCGACGTGGGCGGCCTGAAGCTGGACCCGGTCACGCATCGCCTGTCGGGCAACAGCCAGTCGCTACAGATCGGCCCCACCGAATTCCGCCTGCTGCACTTTTTCATGACGCACCCGGAACGCGTGTTCTCGCGGTCGCAGCTGCTGGATCAGGTGTGGGGTGACCACGTGTTTGTTGAAGAACGCACCGTCGATGTCCACATCCGCCGCCTGCGCAAGGCGCTGGAACCCAGCGGCCACGATGCGCACGTGGAGACGGTGCGCGGCAGCGGCTACCGGTTTACGGCACAGCTCGCCACGCGGTAAAACTGCCGCACGATGATCTGGCTGCGCACACTTTTCCTGGTCGCCCTGTGGGCGGTGATTGCATTACTGGCGCAATGGCTCATTGGAGATCCGGCGGGCTGGGTGGTGTTTTCCGCCGCGCTGACCGCCATGTTGCTCTGGCGCAGCTGGCGCCTGACGCTGGTCTCCCACTGGGCCAATCACCCGGACACTTCGCCCCCCGCTTCCGTCGGGCCCTGGGACGACATCCTCGCCCCCCTTTACCGCTATACCCGCGCCCGCGCCCGGGAACTGGCCGAAACCCGCGACACCATGCAAGGCATGCTGGCCGCCGCCCAGGCCCTGCCGGACGGCGCGGTCACGCTGAACGAAGACTTCCAGATTGATTGGTGCAACCGCATGGCGCGCCAGCATCTGGGTTTGCGGCTGCCGGCGGATCGGGGGCACAACCTGCTGAACCTGCTGCGCGCGCCCGAGTTCGTGGAATACGCGCATCGCCCCGCCTGGCCCGAGCCCATCCTGGTGCGCCTGGGCCAGCAAGGCCAGGAACGGCTGATGATGATGCAGCTGACCGCCTACGCCAGCAATCAGCGGCTGCTTATTACGCGCGACGTCACGCAGATCGAACGGCTGGAGACGACGCGCCGCGATTTCGTGGCCAACGTGTCGCATGAACTGCGCACGCCGCTGACCGTGCTGGCGGGCTTTCTGGAAACGCTGCGCGACATGCCGGCTGACGCGCTGCCTGAAGAACAGCGCGCGCAGTACATCGACATGATGCATGAGCAGGCCCAGCGCATGCAGGCCATTGTGGAAGACCTGCTGACGCTGTCCACGCTGGAATCGTCGCCAGGCAGCGACCCGCGCGCCATCAACATGGGCGCGCTGCTGCAAAAGGCGCGCCAGCAGATCGAGGCGCTGTCGGGCGGCCGCCATGTGCTGGAATGGCATATCGACGACACGCTGGACGTGCTGGGCGCCGAAACGGAACTGACCTCGGCGCTGTCGAACCTGCTGACCAATGCGGTGCGCTACACCCCGGATGGCGGCACGATCACCGTGCGCTGGGAACGCGAAGCCGATGGCGGCGCGCGCTACAGCGTGCAGGACACCGGCATCGGTATCCCGGCCCGGCACCTGCCACGGCTGACCGAACGGTTCTATCGGGTGGACCGCGGGCGTTCGCGCGCGGTGGGCGGCACCGGGCTGGGGCTGGCCATCACCAAGCACATCGCCATGCGCCACGACGCCGAACTGCTGATCACCAGCGAACCGGGCAAGGGCAGCGTGTTCGCCCTGCGCTTTCCGCCGGAGCGCATCGCGATCGGCGAAGCGGCATAGAAGGCGCGTCGCCGACGCCGGGCTG
>NZ_JBLVOL010000109.1:3336-3852 GCF_053543755.1 Achromobacter semiaridum
CCCCGGCGTTGACGCGCACGGCGGGCGTCGGATCGCCGACGCCACCGTCGCCGCGCCGCTGCCCGCGCGGGTGGTAAATTCCCGGCCATGCGCATCCTGGTCATCGAAGACGAACCCAAGCTGGCCGACTACCTGAAAAAGGGCTTGTCGGAGCAGACCCATGTCGTGGATCTGGCACGCGATGGCGTGGATGGGCTGCATCTGGCGCTGGAAGGCGACTACGACCTGATCGTGCTGGACGTGATGCTGCCCGGCGTGGACGGCTTCGGCATCCTGGCCGCCGTGCGCGCGCGCAAGAACACCCCCATCCTGATGCTGACCGCGCGCGACGCGGTGGAAGATCGCGTGCGCGGGCTGGAAGGCGGCGCCGACGATTACCTGGTCAAGCCCTTTGCTTTTTCCGAGTTGCTGGCGCGCGTGCAGGCGCTCCTGCGCCGCGGCCGTGCGCAAGAACCCACGCTGCTGCGGCTGGCCGACCTGGAGCTGGACCTGGCCAGCCCCCCCCCCCCCCCCCCC
>NZ_JBLVOL010000109.1:3897-10351 GCF_053543755.1 Achromobacter semiaridum
GCCCCCCCGCCGCGCCCAACGCGGCGGCCGCCGGCTGGATTTGACCGCCAAGGAATTCAGCCTGCTGGCCCTGCTGCTGCGCCGCCAGGGCCAGGTGCTGTCGCGCACCACGCTGGCCGAACAGGTGTGGGACATGAATTTCGACAGCGATACCAACGTCATCGACGTCGCGGTGCGCCGCCTGCGCAGCAAGCTGGACGACCCGTACGACACCAAGCTGCTGCACACGGTGCGCGGCATGGGCTATGTACTGGAATCGCGCAGCCACCCGCTGCCGGCATGACGCGGGCTGCCGAGCGGCCGCGCCGATGAAGCCGCCCCATGAAGCCGCCTCCATGACGCCGCCCCGCCCGCGGCCACCCCGCATCCGCTCCATGCAGGCCCGACTGACGTTGCTGCTGGGCGCCATCGCGTTGCTGGTTTCCAGCCTGGCGGGCGCGACCTTGTTCTGGGCGCTGAAGCGCGAAGTGGAACGCCAGGAAATCACCGAGGTCAGCGGCAAGCTTGAACTGATCGACCACCTGATCGACATGCAGAACAGCGCCAGCGGCCTGCACGACCTGGCCGCCACCTTCGACGAGATGCGCGCCGGGCAGGGCCAGCTGGGCATCTGGATCGTGGACGCGCAAGGCCATGCCGTCTACGGCGGGCCCCCGCCCGACACCCTGGAAACGGCGGACGGCCGGCAAGTCGTTCTGCAAAGCGCCGATGGCGGCCGCATGCGCGGGCTGCGCGTGGCCATGAACGACCGAATTCTGCCCGGCGCGCAGCTGACGGTGGCCGTCAGCACCCGCACCAGCGCACAATTTCTGTATGCCTACGGCACGGCGCTGGTGCTGATCTGCGCGCTGTGGGTCGGCGCCACCGTGGTGCTGGCGGCCTGGGCCGTGCGGCGCAGCATGGCGCCCACGCGCCGCCTGTCCGAGCAGGCCGCCCGCATCCGCCCCGACAATCTGGCGCATCGCCTGCCGCTGGCCGACACCGATCGCGAACTGCACGAGCTGGTCATATCGTTCAACCGTACGCTGGAGCGGCTGCAAGCGGCATACCAGCAGATGGAAGGCTTTAACGCCGACGTGGCGCACGAGCTGCGCACGCCGCTGGCCACGCTGATCAACGGCACTCAGGTCATGCTGTCGTCACCCCGCGATGCCGCCGAGCTGCGCGACGCGCTGGAGTCCAATCTGGAAGAACTGGAAGACCTGAAGACGCTGGTCAACGACATGCTGTTTCTGGCGCGCGCAGACCGGGGCGAACTGGCGGCCGATCTGGCGCCGGTATCGCTGGCCGCCGAAGCGCGCCGCGTGGCGGACTATTACGAAGCGATGCTGGAAGAGCAAGGCGTGCATCTGCGCTGCGAAGGCGATGCCAAGGTGGTGGCCAACGCCGGGCTGGTGCGCCGCGCGCTGGCCAACCTGATCGCCAACGCGATCAAAGCCACGCCGGCCGGCGGCGACATCGTGGTGTTGTGTTCGGCCGTGCCGGGCGGCGCGCGGGTCGAAGTGCGCAACCCCGGCACGCCGATTCCTGCCGCCGACCTGCCCCGCATCTTCGACCGATTCTTCCGGTCGGGCGCCAGCCGCGCGCCGCGCAGCGAAGGCCATGGCTTGGGCCTGGCCATCGTGCGCGCCATCGCCCGCATGCACGGCGGCGACGTCGACGCAACGTCGGACGCCAGCGGCACCGTGGTGGGCATCACGCTGCGCGGACCGGGGGCATTCCGGTCCGATTTTCCGCACGACGTGGCGTAGCGCTATCCGCCGCGCGGGACGTCGAACATTACAAAAACGTAATCTACGCGACAGGATCGGGTCACCGCCGCCTTCCTACAGTGTCATCACGGTCATTCCATCAAGGATTCTTGTGAAAGACGCTATGCCGCGTATCGGCCACGACACGCCCTTCGCCACCCCCCGCGCGGCGGTCTCGCGCCGCCGCTTCGTACAGGGCCTTGCCGCCGGTGGCGCCTTGGCGTCGCTGGGAGCCTGGCGCGCGGCGCTGGCCGCCCCCCCTGCCGCCGCCGAACTGCGCGGCACCGAATTCCATCTGGAAATCGGCGAAACACCGGTGAACTTCACCGGCGCTGCCCGCATCGCCACCATCGTCAACGGCCAGCTGCCCGCGCCGCTTCTGCGCTGGCGCGAAGGCGACACCGTCACGCTGCATGTGACCAACCGGCTGCATGAGCAAACGTCGATCCATTGGCACGGGATTCTGCTGCCTTCGGACATGGACGGCGTACCGGGGCTGAGCTTTAACGGCATCGACCCCGGCCAGACCTTCACCTACCGCTTTGCCGTGCGCCAAAGCGGCACGTATTGGTATCACAGCCACTCGGGCTTTCAAGAGCAGACCGGCCTGTACGGCGCAATCGTCATCGACCCCCGCCATCCGGACCCCGTCGCCTGCGACCGCGACTACACGGTGCTGTTGTCCGACTGGACAGACGAAGACCCGATGCGTGTCTTCAACAAGCTGCGCGTGATGCCCGACTACTACAACGGCATCCAGCCCAGCGTGCAAAGCCTGTCGGCCGATGCGCAACAACGCGGCTGGGGCGCCGCGTTGTCCGAGCGTCTGATGTGGGAACAGATGCGCATGAACCCGACGGACCTGGCCGACGTGTCGGGCGCCACCTACACTTTCCTGACCAACGGCGCGACGCCGGCCGGCAACTGGACGGGCCTGTTCAAGCCGGGCGAACGCGTGCGGCTGCGCTTCATCAATGGGTCGGCAATGACGTACTTCGATGTGCGCATACCGGGCTTGAAGATGACGGTGGTGGCCGCCGATGGGCTGGACGTGCGGCCCGTGGACGTCGAGGAATTCCGCATCGGCGTGGCCGAAACGTATGACGTCATCGTCGAACCCAAGGACGAGCGGGCCTACACGATTTTCTCGCAGGCCATGGACCGCTCCGGCTATGCGCGCGCCACCCTGGCGCCGCGCGCCGGCATGCAGGCCGAGGTGCCGGAACTGGACCGCGTGCAACTGCTGGGGATGATGGATATGGGCATGTCGCATGGCACGTCGCATGGCATGTCGCATGGCACGTCGCACGGCATGCCGCACGGTTCCCCATCCGCGCAAGGCAGCATGGTGCCGGTCAAGCACCCGTACCCGACGGAACGCGGCGTGGGTAATTCCATGTTGCCGGACGTGGTGTCCACGCGCCTGGACGACCCTGGCGTGGGCTTGCGCGACAACGGCCGCCGCGTGCTGACCTACGCGGACCTGCACTCGGTGCATCCCCCCGAGGACAACCGCGAGCCCTCGCGTGAAATCGAATTGCACCTGACGGGCAACATGGAACGCTACATGTGGTCGTTCAACGGCGTGAAGTTCTCGGACGCCAAACCCATCCTGCTGCGCTACGGGGAACGCGTGCGCTTCGTGCTGGTGAACGACACGATGATGACGCACCCCATTCACCTGCATGGCCTGTGGAGCGATCTGGAATCGCCCGACGGTGCGTTCCAGGTGCGCAAGCACACCATCACGCTGAACCCCGCGCAGCGCCTGAGCTACCGCGTCAGCGCCGATGCGCGCGGACATTGGGCGTATCACTGCCACCTGCTGTATCACATGGAGGCCGGCATGTTCAGAGCGGTCGTGGTGGAGTAAATGATGAAACCCCTTACCCCTTTGATGGCCCTGTGCGCCCTGACGATGACGCTGGCCACGGCGGCCGCGTCCGCCCAGCCCGCCGGCGTCGATCATGGCGCGATGGATCACGGCGCGATGGACCATTCCGGCATGCGTCACGGCGCGGCCCAAGCGCCTGCCCCCGCCGCAACGGATCACGCCAACATGGACCATGGTGACATGGGGCATGACGGCCCTCCCCAAGCCGCTCCGACGCCCCCCGCCGCGCCGCCGGTGGGCAGCCTGCCTACCAGCGATGGCGCGGCCGAGCGCGGCTACGACAGCTACGGCATACATCCGCACATGATGGACGACATGCCCGCCTGGCAGGTGCTGTTCGACAAATTCGGCGTGTCGCACAACCGTGATGGCCAGAACGCGCTGCAATGGGACGGGCGCTTCTGGTTCGGCACGGCCACTGACCGGCTGCTGGTCAAATCGGAAGGCGAACGCGAGAACGGCGAGGGCTCGGACGGGAAAGTTGAAGCGTTCTGGAGCCACGCCGTCTCGCCGTTCTGGGACCTGCAACTAGGCGCTCGCCGCGACATCGGCACCGGCCCCAAGCGCAACTGGGCCGCCATCGGCATTGAAGGCGTGCTGCCCTACAACATCGAACTGGAAACCACGGCCTACGTGGGTGCATCGGGTCGCACGGCACTGGCGCTAAAAGCGGAGTACGACCTGTTGTTGACCCAACGGCTGATCTTCACGCCCGAACTCGAAGCCAGCCTGTACGGCAAGGCCGACCCCGCGCGCGGCGTCGGTTCGGGGCTGGCCGAAGGCTCGCTGTCGTTCCGGTTGCGCTACGAAGTCACGCGTGAATTCGCCCCGTATATCGGCGTATCCTTTGACCGGAAGTTCGGCCAGACGGCGCGCTACGCGTCCGACGCAGGCGCCAGCCGATCGCAAACCGCGCTGATGGCCGGCGTGCGATTCTGGTTTTGACGGCCGTGGCCGCATCAACGCCGCTGCCGTCGCATCACGGTGACAGTCGCCGTCACAGCGCCCACTTTTTTCCTTTACCCGATCGGAGCATCATGAACGTTTCCCGCCTGACTCGCCTTGTTCTTGCCGCCGCGCTGTGCGCGCCGACCTTCGTCATGGCCCAAGGCCCCGTCAAGGTCGAGGTCTGGAAAACGCCCACCTGCGGCTGTTGCGAAGACTGGGTCAAGCACATGCGCGATAACGGCTTTACCGTGGCCACGCACGATGTGCAGGACACCGGCCCCATCCGCCGCAACGCGGGCATGGCGGACTACGGGTCGTGCCACACCGCGATGGTCGACGGCTATGCGGTCGAAGGCCATGTGCCGGCACGTGACATACGCCGCCTGCTGCTGGAAAAGCCCGACGCGGCGGGCTTGGCCGCCCCCGGCATGCCGCTGGGATCGCCCGGCATGGACGGCCCCGAATACGGCGGGCGCAAAACCCCCCACGACGTGCTGCTGGTGGACAAGCAAGGCGGCGCGCGGGTGTACGAGACCTACCGTTGAAACAATTCATCCACACCGTCCCAATGGCTACTCCTTGCACTGCAGCAAAAATGCGCCACAATAAATAAAACGCACTTCTCACCCCCCCCTGGCAGTCATGGCAAAAATCGTCCTGTTCGAGAACATCCATCCGAGCGCCCGCGCGGTCTTCGAAGCCGCCGGCTACACCGATATCGTCACGCACGCCGCCGCATTGCCGGCGTCGCAGCTGCACGACGCCCTGCGCGGCGCGCATGTGGCGGGGATCCGTTCTCGCACGCACCTGGACGCCACGCTGCTGTCCAGCCCCGACCTGCGCGTGGTGGGCTGCTTTTGCATCGGCACCAACCAGGTCGACCTGGACGCGGCCATGCAACGCGGCATCCCGGTGTTCAACGCGCCGTTTTCCAACACCCGCTCGGTGGCCGAGCTGGTGCTGGGCGAGGCCATTTTGCTGTTGCGCCGGATTCCGGAAAAGAACGCCCGCGTGCATCTGGGCCATTGGGACAAGAGCGCCGCCGGCGCCTTTGAAACCCGTGGCAAGACGCTGGGCATCGTGGGCTACGGCAACATCGGCTCGCAGATCAGCACGCTGGCGGAAGGCCTGGGCATGCGCGTCGTGTATCACGACGTGGAAGCCAAGCTGCCGCTGGGCAACGCGCGCCCGGCCGGCACGCTGAACGAGCTGCTGGAACAGGCCGACGTCGTCACCCTGCACGTGCCGGGCGGCAAGTCGACCGAGAACATCATGAACGCGGAAACCATCGCGCGCATGCGTCGCGGGTCCATCCTGATCAACGCCTCGCGCGGCGCGGTGGTGGACATCGACGCGCTGCACGCGGCACTGAAGTCCGGCCATCTGGCCGGCGCGGCGCTGGACGTCTTCCCGACCGAACCCAAGAGCGCCGACGAGCCCCTGGCCAGCCCGCTGATCGGCATGCCCAACGTCATCCTGACCCCGCACATCGGCGGCAGCACGCAGGAATCGCAAGAGAACATCGGCCGCGAAGTGGCTGAAAAGCTGGTGCGTTTCCTGCAAGCCGGCACCACCAAGGGCGCGGTCAACTTCCCCGAACTGCCGTACCTGGAACCGGCCGGCGCCACGCGCATCCTGCACGTGCACCGCAACGCGCCGGGCGCGTTGGGCACGCTGGACAACCTGATGGCGCAGCATGGGCTGAACATCGTCAGCCAGACGCTGCAAACCAAGGGCCAGATCGGCTACGTGATTACCGACGTGGAAGGTCAGGTGGATGACATCGTCATGACGACGTTGCGCAGCCATCCCATCACGGTTCGCTGCGACCGGCTGTAACGCAGTCAAGGCCGACAGGCGC
>NZ_JBLVOL010000109.1:10432-18662 GCF_053543755.1 Achromobacter semiaridum
TGTGGCTGTGGCTGTGGCTGTGGCTGTGTTTCGGTCTGCGCCGCCGCAACCAGGCATTCCGCCATTTTCTCGCGCACGCTGCCATTGTCGAACGGCAGGCGGCCGATGATGCCGATATCCCGGTGAAACGCGTGCTCTCCCAAGGGCACCAGCCGCAAGCCCGCCAGATCCAGCCCACGCAATTGCGGCAACAGCGCCACGCCCAGCCCGTGCCGCACCAGGTTGGCGATGGCGTCTATTTCATCCAGCTCGACGGCCTCGTGTACGTTGATGCGATGTTTCTTTAGAAAAATATCCACCACGCGCCCGCCGAACGACGCCCGGTCGTAGCGAATGAACGGCTGGGTGGCCAGCACATCGCGCCAGGGCGCCAGCGGCATGGCCTGGGGCATGGCCAGCACCACGGGCTCGCTCAGCAGCCGCTGCCAACCCAGCTCGGGCGGCAAGGCGAAGGGCGGACGGATCAGCACCGCCATGTCGACCTCACCCGCGTCCACCTGCCCCAGCAGGGACAGCGACACGCCGGGCACGATGCGCACTCGCACATCGGGATACACCGCGCGAAAGCGGCCCAGCGCGTCCACCAGCAAATCGTGCTGCACCGAGGCGATGGCGCCAATGCGCAATGACCCGCTGACCTGCCCCGCCCCCGCTGTGGTGACCAGGCGTTCGGCCATGGCCACCAGTTCTTCGGCCTGCGGCAACATTTCGCGGCCATGGGCGTTCAGCACGGCCGCACGCGCACCCCGATCGAATAACGCCACCCCCAAATATTCCTCCAGCCGCTTGATCTGGGCGCTGACGGCGGACTGCGTCAGCCCCAGGTGCGTGCCGGCGCCGGTGAAGGTGCCATCCCGTGCGACGGCGATGAAGGTCTTGAATTCCTTGATCATGAACAATCAATTTTTTTGGGCCTAAGACACAAAAAATATCGTTTTTCAATCAAAAAAACAATACCTAAACTAGGCGCTGGTGCTAAACACAGCACGCTGCACCCTGCGGGATCCGCAGTCCGACCTTTTTGAATGACCCCGGAGTTTTCATGACCGCCCAAACCAACCTGCCGCCGTTCCACCTGGCCTTTCCGGTCCGCGACCTGGCCGAAGCCCGCGCCTTCTACGGCGAAAAACTGGGCTGTCCGGAAGGCCGTAGCTCGCCCGAATGGATCGACTTCAACTTTTACGGCCACCAGATCGTTGCCCACCTGGCCCCCAGCGAATGCGGCCACAACGCGACCAGCGCCGTGGATTCGCACAACGTGCCGGTCCGCCATTTTGGTGCGGTGTTGTCGATGGAACAGTGGGAAGCCATGTCCAAGCGCCTGATCGACGCGGGCACGGAATTCGTCATCGAGCCGTACATCCGCTTCAAGGGCGAAGTCGGCGAACAAGCCACGATGTTCTTCCTGGATCCGTCGGGCAACGCCCTGGAATTCAAGGCGTTCAAGAACATGGATTCGCTGTTCGCCAAGTAATCCGAACGCACGCGCGGGGCCGGCCTGACAGGCTGGTTGCCGCGCGCCAGGGCAAGCGGGCGCCTGCCCGCCGTGACCGGGATGCGGCTACGCGCGGTATCGCGGGTTTGCCTCGAGCGCGGCCTGTTCGGCGGCTTCGAGATACGCCTGGACAATGCTGGGCAGCACTTCGTGCACGTAGGTGCGCGTCAGCTGGGCCGCGCGGTCCACGTCGCGGTTGGCCAGCGCCAGCGTGATGCCGTGTGTGTACGACTGGATGGCGTGGTCTTCCATCGAGCGCCGGGCCAGCAGGAATCGCAGCGGCTCGACTTGTTCGTAAAGCTTGCTCAACATGCTGGTCAGCGGCGTGTTGCCGGTGTAGCGGGCGCAAGCCAGATAGAACTCGCTCGCGGCGGCGATGCAGGCGCGCGCGTCTTGCTTGGCCATCGACGCGGCAATAGCCTCGTCGTAGCTGCGCAGTTCGGCCACCAGCGGCGCCAGGTCGTCCATGTCGGCCAGCTGCCGCAGGCAATAGGCTTCAAGTTCGGCGCGCAACCCGTACAGATGCCGGATCTGCGTTTCGGTATAGAGCGTGGCGCGAAAGCCCTTGCGTTGAATATGCGTGACCAGGCCGCTCAGTTCCAACAGCCGCAGGGCTTCGCGGATGGGGCTGCGGCTGGTGCCGAACCGCTGCTCAAGCTCTTGCTCGCGCAAGGGCTGGCCGGGCCGGATAGTGCCGTCCACTATCAAGTCACGAATCTGTTCCTGCAGGAAATACGGAATCGTGGCGGGCGCTTTAACGTCCAATCGGCTCCCCTTGAACTGCCCGAGGCATGTGTTGAGAGACCGAAAGATACTAGAAATTTATTGAAACACAAATAAGAAAATTGTTGCAGAGGGCCGGCGCGGCCCCCGGCAAGTAAAACGGGGAGCGCTGCGGCAAGCTCAGTCCCAGTCGTCGCGATACACGAACTTGGGCATCTGCCAGTTAAAGCGCAATGCCAGCAGCCGCAAGGCCAGACCGGCGGCCAGCGCCAGCGGCACGGCCGCGTTGGCCGACAGGCCCAACGACTGCCCGCCCAGATACAGCGCCCCCGTCACCACGGACACGCTGGCGTAAAGCTCCTTGCGAAACAGCAGCGGCACCTCGTTGCAGAGCACGTCGCGCAGCACCCCGCCCGCGCAGCCGGTGATCATGCCGCTGATCAGCACGACCGTGATCGGCAACTGCATCATCTGCGCCACCTGGCAGCCGATCACGGTGAACGCCACCAGCCCCAGCGCGTCAGCCAGCAGGAACAGGCTGCGCAAGCGCCGCATCACCGGCGCGATCAAGGCCGTCAGAATCGCCGCGCCGCCGGTCATCCACAGGTATTCCGGGTGGATGACCCAGGTAAGCGGGTAATGCCCCAGCAAGACGTCGCGCAGCGATCCGCCGCCCAGCGCCGTCACGCACGCAATGATGCACACCCCCATCCAGTCCATGTCGCGGCGCCCGGCCGACAACGCCGCGGTCATGGCCTCGGCCACGATGGCGACCAGGTACAACGTGTGCAGCAACAAGGGGGAAATGTCGGAAAGCATGGGGGAATAATCAAGAAAGCCGGTGATGGAACCCGCCCATTGTATTGAGCCTGACCCGGCGCAAGCGGCCATTGCGGCTCTGGACCTCATCGCTTACGCTGGACCGTGCGTTGATATCGATCAATCCCCAGTCCGCGTCGCGGCGAGACAATGGGGCATTGCCCCCGCAAGGGAGGTACCTGCCAGGCTGGCGGACGCGGGAGTCGCCACTCTGGCTACAACCGGGAGATAACGTATGACACAGCAAATCGGCCCCATCCTGTTGGCCACGGACCTGAGCGCGCGCGGCGATCGCGCCCTGGACCGCGCCTTGCAGCTGACCAAGGAACTGGGCACCAAACTGATCGTGTTGCACGTCATGGAAAACCATGCCACGTCGGCGCGCCTGACCACCCCGGTCTGGCGGCGGTTGTCCAGCGACCACAAGGCGCTGGCCGAACGCGAGCTGGCGGAGGATCTGGCCGCGGCCGATGTCCCCACCGAAGTGGTGGTGGTGTCCGGTGATCCGCTGGCGCACATCACCGAAACCGCGGACAGTTTCGGCTGCTCGCTGATCGTCACCGGCACTGCCCGCGACGAAACGCTGGGCCGGCTGCTGTTGGGAACCACCGTCGAAAAACTGGTGCGCCAGGCGCGCCAGCCGGTGCTGGTGGTCAAGACCCGGCCGCGTCGGCCGTATCGCGACGTGCTGGTCGCCACCGACTTTTCCGATGGCTCGCGCCATGCGTTGCGCGCGGCGCTGCAATTGGCGCCCAACGCCAACCTGACGCTGTTCCACGCCTACGACGTGCCGTTTCAGGGCAAGAACACGCCTGAAGACGCCGTCTCGCGCAGCTTTCACCAGGAAGCCGAGCAAAGCGCGCGGGAATTCACGGCCAGCACGCCGGAACTGGCGGGGCTGACGCCGCCCAAGGTGGTGCTGGAAGCCGGCCAGCCCGAAACGGTCTTGTCGGAATATTCCTTCCACCATCGCTCTGACTTGGTCGTGACCGGCACGCACGGCCGCACGGGCATCCTGCGCACCGCCATCGGCAGCGTGGCCGAACGCCTGCTGGAATCGTTGCCCAGCGACGTGCTGATCGTCCGCCTGCACGACGAAGACTGACGCAAACGCGCGGTCGACAATAAAAAGGCGGCGCCTGGTGCGCCGCCTTTTTTATGCGCCGAGCCCCCGCCCTCAGGCCTGTTCGCCCTGCTTTTCCATCGTGTCGATCGTGCCGCGCAGCCTATGCAGCAGCACGAGCCCCGGCAGCGCGATCAGCACCGTCAGCAGGAAAAACCCCGGCCAGTCCAGGCGCTCGACCAGCGGCGGAGTCAGGGGCCCCGCCAGATAGGTACGGCCGACGGCCGACAGCGCCGACAGCAATGCAAACTGGGTGGCCGAAAACCGGCGTTGGCACAGCGCCATCAACAAGCCCACGAACGAAGCCGTCCCCAGCCCGCCGCACAGGTTTTCAATGCCCACGCCGGCAGCCATCAGCGACAGATTCTTGGGGCTGACCGCAATCAGCCAATACGCCAGGTTCGACACCGCCTGCAACAGCCCGAAGGCCATCAGCGACCGATACAAGCCCCAACGCGCCATCAGCGACCCGCCCGCCAGCGCCCCCACGATGGTGGCCGCCAGGCCCAGCACCTTGTTCACGGTGCCGACCTCGGTCGGCGTGAAGCCCGCGCCCCGGATCAGGAAGGTGGTGGACAGCGCGCCCGCGAACGCGTCGCCCAGCTTGTACAGCACGATCAGCAGCAGGATCGCCAGCGCGCCACGCCGCGTGAAGAATTCGTGCAGGGGTTCGCCAATGGCCGCGCCCAACGTGCGGGGCGCGTGGGCGACGTGCTCGGGTTCGGGCGCCAGCAGCGTGGCCACGGCGCACAGCAGCATCAGCGCGCCCATCAGCACATAGGTGTAGCCCCAGCCGATCCATTGGTCCGCCAGGATCAGCGCCAGCCCACCGGATGCGATCATCGCCAGCCGGTAGCCCATCACCTTCACGGCGGCGCCCGCGCCCCGTTCTTCCTTGCGCAGCACGTCCGTGCAATAGGCGTCGAACGCGATGTCCTGCGTGGCGGACAAGAAAGCGACCACCACCGCCAGCAAGGCCAGCGGCATCAAGGCGCTGGACGGCGACAGCGCGCCCATCGCCATGATGGTGATGGCCAGCAACAGCTGCGTTACCAGCATCCAGCCGCGCCGCCGGCCGAGCAGCGGCGGCACATAGCGGTCTACGAAGGGAGCCCACAGAAACTTGAGGGTGTAGGCGGTGCCCACCAGCGTAAGAAAACCGATTTCCTGCAGCGGCACGTTTTCGACGGTGGCCCAGGCCTGCAAGGTACCGCCGGTCAGCGCCAAGGGCAGCCCGCTGGCAAAGCCCAGGACCAGCAAGGGGGCCACGCGGGGGCTGGTATAGACGTTGGATACAGCGGTGATGACGGTCTCCTGAAACGCGCCGCACGGCGCAACAGGCGTTGCGTCGCGGGCTTGCGGCATTTTAGGGCCTGTTGCCGCGCGCCGTCAGGAGGATCGGTGTCGGAATGTCAGGGCGTGGCAAAACGGTACACCGCGAGCGTGCTGCGCCAGCTGGGAAAGAGCTTGACCTCGTGGCCCTCGTTGAACGTGGCGCGTTCAAGAATGCGCAGATTCAGTTCGCCGGCCAGTTGTTCGAAGTCGCGCAGGGTGCACAGGTGGATGTTCGGCGTGTTGTACCACTGATAAGGCATCTGACCGGTGACCGGCATGCGCCCACGCAAGATGGCCCAACCGTGCGGCCAGTAGCCGAAGTTGGGAAACGACACGATGCCGTGACGCGCCACGCGGGCCATTTCACGCAGGATGTGTTCGGTGCGGTGCATGGACTGCAAGGTCTGCGACAGCACCACCGTATCGAACTGTTTGTCGTCAAACAGCGCCAGCCCGTCTTCCAGGTTCTGCTGGATGACTTCCACCCCGCGCCGCACGCACGCGATCACGCAGGTGTCGTCGAGCTCAACGCCCGCGCCGCGCACCTGACGGTGGTCGCGCAAGTGCGCCAGCAGCGCGCCGTCGCCGCAGCCCAGGTCCAGGACGCGGCTGCCGGGTTCGATCCAGCCGGCGATGCGCGCCAGGTCAGGCCGCAGTGCGGCATGGGCATAGCGGGGGCTTACGGGATTCATTCGGAGCGTCCTTCGGTCTGCGCGGCGTCGGGGGTCAGGCCGAGTTCGCGCGCGATGCGTTCGTAGTAGCCACGGACCACCGCGTGATAGCGGGCGTCTTCCAGCAGGAAGGCGTCGTGCCCGTGCGGCGCATCGATTTCGGCGTAGGTGACGGGGCTGGCGTTCTTGAGCAGCGCGCGCACGATTTCGCGTGAACGCTCGGGCGGGAAGCGCCAATCGGTCGAAAACGACACCAGCAGGAAGTCGGCCTTGGCAGGCGCCAGCGCGCGCGCCAGGTCGCCGCCCGTGGTGCGGGCCGGGTCGAAATAATCTAGCGCGCGCGTGATCAGCAGATAGGTATTGGCGTCGAAATAACGGGTGAACTTCTCGCCCTGATAACGCAGGTAAGACTCCACTTCGAATTCGACGTCGTAGCCGTAATGGTAGGCGCCGTTCTCGGCCGGCGCACGTTGGGCGCGGCCGAATTTCTCGGCCATGTCGTCATCGGACAGGTAGGTGATGTGGCCGATCATGCGCGCCACCGACAAGCCCCGGCGCGGCACCGTGTCTTCGGCGTAGTAGTCGCCGCCGTGGAAGTCCGGGTCGGTGATGATGGCGCGGCGCGCCACTTCGTTAAAGCCGATATTCTGCGCCGACAAACGCGGCGTGCTGGCAATCACCACGCAGTTGGCCACGCGGTCGGGCAAGGTGATGGCCCAGCTGAGCGCCTGCATGCCGCCCAGCGATCCGCCCATCACGGCGGCAAAGCGTTCGATGCCGAAGTGGTCGGCCACGCGGGCCTGGGCGCGCACCCAGTCTTCTACCGTCAGCACCGGAAACGCCGCGCCCCAGGGCTTGCCCGTGGCCGGATTGATGCTGGCCGGCCCGGTCGAACCGAAGCACGAGCCCAGGTTGTTGACGCCGATGACGAAGTAGATATTGGTGTCCACCGGCTTGCCGGGCCCGACCATGTTGTCCCACCAACCCACATCGCCGGGGTTGTCGGCCGCTTGCCCGGCGACGTGGTGCGACGCGTTCAGCGCGTGGCAGATCAGCACGGCGTTGGTGCGCTGCGCATTGAGCGTGCCGTAGGTTTCCACGGCAAGTTCGTAGGCCGCCAGCGACTGGCCGCTGAGCAACGGCAGCGGTTCATCGAAGTGGATGAAGATGGGTGCGACCAGGCCGACGGAACCGGGATCAACGGTGTCGGAAGTCGTGACGGTGGCGGGAACAAACCCGCTGGCCGGATCAGCGGC
This sequence comes from Achromobacter semiaridum, assembly GCF_053543755.1. Taxonomy (NCBI): domain Bacteria; kingdom Pseudomonadati; phylum Pseudomonadota; class Betaproteobacteria; order Burkholderiales; family Alcaligenaceae; genus Achromobacter; species Achromobacter semiaridum. The sequence continues at coordinate 17,855 of NZ_JBLVOL010000109.1, forward strand.
CAGAGCACCGGCCAAATGTTGGGCAGGAGTGGTCATACGGACCTCTTTAGCTGGATTTATTGGAAGGCGCCCGCAAGCGGATCAGGCAAATCGGCGCCGAAATATGGATGCTGCATTGGGTGCAGCGACAGGAATTCTAGCATTGCCGGCAGATGCTGCAAGGGCGCCGGCCTGGTGCGAAAATGCGTTTTATCGGCGACATCCCCTTCCCGGCTTTTTTGCGCGGGCGCGTGAATCGCCCCTCTGACAGGAAGGATATGGCTCACATCTATCTGGACGAACTGCAACACCTGGCCGCCGCCGCGCTGGCCGCCGCGGGCGCCAACCCGGCCATGGCCGACAGCACCGCGCGCGCCCTGGTTTTCGCGGAAAGCCAGGGCATCAGCTCGCACGGCCTGTCGCGCGTGCCGTTCTACGCGGGGCATTTGCGCGCGGGGCGCGCCATCGGCTCGGCCGTGCCGCGCATCGTGCACGAACGCGGCGGCGCGGCGCTGATCGACGCGGGTTCGGGGCTGGCGTTTCCAGCCTGCGCGATGGCCGTCGAACAAGCGGCGCGGCGCGCCCGCGAACACGGCATCGCCTTCATCGGCGTGGCCAACAGCCACCATTTTGGCGAAGCGGCCTACCACCTGGAAGCACTGGCGGACGCCGGTCTGGTGGCGTTGGCGTTGAGCAATTCGCCGGCGGCCATGCCCGCCTGGGGCGGTAAGCGGCCGCTGTTCGGCACCAACCCCATCGCCGCCATCTTCCCCCGCCGCAATGGCGCCCGCCTGGTCATCGACCTGTCGCTGTCGCAAGTGGCGGGGGG
>NZ_JBLVOL010000109.1:18692-23702 GCF_053543755.1 Achromobacter semiaridum
CCCCCCCGCGACAACCAGCCCATTCCGCTGGGCTGGGCGCTGGACGCCAATGGCGAACCCACCACCGATCCGAAGGCCGGGCTGGCCGGCAGCATGCTGCCCGCGGGTGGCGTCAAGGGCGCAATGCTGGCGCTGATCGTTGAATTGCTGGCGTGCGCCTTGACGGGCGCGCACTTCGGTTTCGAAACCGAATCGTTCTTCGTCGATGCCGGCGGCCCGGCGCGGCTGGGCCAGGCTTTCATGGCGATCGACCCCGGCGCGCTGGCGGGCAACAACGCCTATCTGGAACGCGTGGAAACGCTGGTGGACGCCATGCTGGAAGATGACGGCGTGCGCCTGCCGGGAGACCGCCGCAGGAAGTTGCGCGACGAAGCCATCAAGCACGGCGTGGACGTTCCGGACGCGCTGATGGCGCAACTGCGTGACATGGCCGGCGTGGCCTGACGGCCCGGCGGGTATTGCGTCGTCAGGCGCCGTGGGTGAACCAGAGCATCAGCGGCGCCAGCAGCAGGAACACCACGGTCGACACCAGCACGGCGCCCGCCGCCGTGTCGCCCAGCGTGGTGTAGCGCTTGGCGTACATGTAGCTGACCACGGCGCACGGCATGGCCATCTGCAAGGTCAGCGCGCCGGCCAGCACGGGTTCCAGGTCCAGCGCCCACACCACCGCCAGCCCCGCCGCCAGGCCCACCACCAGCCGTATCGCCGCCACCTTGGCGCCGTCACGCAGGCCGTTGGACGGGATCAGGGCCAACGCGTGGCCCAGGCTCAACAGCATCAGCGGCACGGTCACCGCGCCCAGCATGTGGGCGGTGTCGATGACCCAGGCCGGCACCGGCACATGCAGTAGCCGCAATGCCACCGCCACCACCGAAGCCAGCAGAATGGGGCTTTTCCAACTGCCCTTGGTATTGACGCCCGGCAACAGCCGCACGGCAACGGTGTGCATGACGAACGAGTTGACCGCGAAGAACGCCACCGCCACCGACAGCCCCGCGTCGCCGAAGGCCAATTGAGAAATGGGCAGGCCCAGGTTGCCGGCGTTCGGCAGGCTGGCCGTCGGCAGCAACGTGCGCACCGGCAGCTTCCACATTTTCAGCAGCAGCGCGCCGACCAGCGCGCACAGCAGCAACGCCGCGACAGTGGCCATGGCCACATCCGCCAGCGCGCGGTCATCCAGGTGCGTCGTGACAAAGGTATGGAACACCAGCGCCGGCGTGGTCACGGACGTCACCAGCGTGGTGATGAACGCGCCGCCAAAGGGGATATCGCGCTTGCCCCACAGCACCCCGATGCCCACGCAACACAGCAAGGGCAGCATCAGCACGATGGCTGACAGGTAGAACTGGGCGATGGCCAACATACAACTATTCCGTCAAAGATAAGTGGATCAATGCGCGAAAGCATCAATGCTTGCTAGGCGGCGGCGCGGGCCGCAGCATGCAGCAACTTCACTACAGGGCGCACTGCCCCCGGGCCACCATGACCGCACCGCTTCGCTTCGCCGCGCTCCGAGGATCATCCGCATTCCAACGCTTGTGCGCCTTCCATCCGGACTTGGCCCAGCGCGGCGGGCCATTGTCATCATTGGGGCCACCCGTGCCCGCGATGCACTCGCTGGGCAAGCTGCCCCCCTACAAAGCGCTGTCCGACCGCCAGGCGGCGTGCCTGTATTGGGCAGCTGCCGGCAAGACCAGCTGGGAAACCAGCCGTATCCTGGACGTCGCGGAAAGCACCGTGAATTTCCATTTGCGCAACGCCTGCACCAAGCTGGGCGTGCGCGGGCGCCGCACGGCCGTGGTGGTGGCCCTGCGCCACGGGCTGCTGGACAGCGTCATCGAGTAACCGGGTTGGCCGGGCCCGGCTTGCCGGGATTCACCACCACCGACCTCAGGAATTCGCGCGCGCGTTCGGCGGGCAGGCTTTCCTGGGTGCCGGCGGCCACGGCCTCGATCAGCATGGTGTCGGTGACCCACACCTTGGCTACAAGCCAGCCCGGCTTGCCCATGGCCTTGCCGTGCACTTCGATGTCCTGCCCATACGCCGGCCATTCCGTGGGCGGCGGGGCCTGCATATTCGTGTACAGCGAACGCATCAACGCCATGCCCAGCGCCTGCTTGGCGGCCGGGTCCGCGGCAATGTCCGGCGGCAGCGGCGCCGAGCCCACGGCGAACACGGCCTCGCCCACGGTCGCGCTCGACAAGGTAAAACGCAGGGTATGGGTGTCCAGGGGCAGGTCCCGGCTGTCGGTCGAGACCCGGTCGGGGAATGCCGCGCGCACGTGGCCGTCGGCCACGTCCACTTCGCGCCAGTTGTAACGGGGCGAGCAGGCGGCAACCAACAAAGCCAACCCCACAATCAGGCCGGCTTTCTTGAACATGAAACGAAACAGCGATGAAATCGTCATTACCGTAGACCCGACGGCCCATTCATTTCGAGGAATGCTGAAATTGTCGCCGATTTCCATCACCCCCGCGCCCGACGGCACGCCATTGGCCAACTATCTTTGGCCCGCCGCGCCCAATGTGCCGCCCCCCGTCACGGGGCCGGGCACGCCCAGCGTGTACCTGATGCACGGCCTGAGCGAACACGCCGGCCGCTATGACCGCCTGGCCCGCTGGCTGGCCGCGCGCGGCTGGACCGTGGGCGCGCACGATCACCGCGGCCATGGTCGTTCCGGCGGCCCGGCCGCCACCCTGGCCCATCAGGACGACCTGGTCGTGGACGCGGTTGACCGCCTCCGCGCCTGGACCGCCCTGCAAGGCCGCCCGCCCATCGTGCTGGCCCACAGCCTGGGCGCGCTGGTGGCCGTGCGCATCGCCCTGCGCCGCCTGGCCGAGCTGGACGCGCTGGTGCTCAGCTCGCCGCCTTTTGTCGTGAACGTGCCGATGTGGGTGCGCCGCACACTTACCTGGATGTCGCTGCATGCGCCAGACTTGCGCGTGCCCCATGGCCTGGCGCCCGCCCGCATCTCGCACGACCGGGCCGTCGTCAAAGCCTACCGGTCCGACCCCCTGGTGCGCCGGCGCATGACCGGCCGGCTGGCCCGTTTTGTCGACGAAGGGGGCCGGGAATCGCTGCGCGAAGCCGATCTTCTGCCCTGCCGCACCCTGCTGATGGTGGCGGGCGATGATTCCATCGTGGCCGCCGAAGGCAGCCGCCAATTCGCCCAGCGCGCACCCGCGCAATTGCTGACCCTGCGCTGGTACGACACCGCCTGGCACGAAATTTTCAATGAAACGGCCCCTATTTCCGATCCGGTTTATGCTGACCTGGACGAATGGCTGGCGCGCACGGCGCAGGCATTGTCCCTGCCCCCAGTACTGACTCCCTCGGCACAGGAGGCCGGCACCCCGTAAAATCCCGCGACAGACCCCAACGAGAAGAATCCGTGACTGATACCGCCGCCAACCGCCTCTCCCGCCTAGAGGCCAACCGCTCGCTGCTGACCCAGACGTTGCGAGGCATTGAAAAAGAAGGCCTGCGCGTGGACGAGCAGGGCATTTTGTCGCGCACGCCCCACCCGGCCGGCCTGGGTTCGGCGCTGACCAATGAACACGTCACCACCGATTACTCCGAATCGCTGCTTGAGCTGATCACCGGCACGCACACCGACGTCGATGCGCTGCTGGCCGAGCTCACCAACACCCATCGCCACGTGTACAGCGTGCTGGATCACGAGCTGATCTGGAACCAATCCATGCCGGCCACGCTGCCGGCCGAAGCCGACATCCCTATCGCCTGGTACGGTAAGTCCAACACCGGCATGCTCAAACACGTGTATCGCCGCGGCTTGGCCGAGCGCTACGGCAAGACGATGCAATGCATTGCGGGCGTGCACTACAACTTCTCGCTGTCCGAAGACCTGTGGTCCGTGCTGGACACGCAGGCCGGGTCCGCGCAAGACCGCCGTTCGCGCGGCTACATCGGGCTGATCCGGAACTTCACGCGCCATTCCTGGCTGCTGATGTACCTGTTTGGCGCGGCGCCAGCGCTGTCCAGCGACTTTCTGCGTGGCCATGACCACCCGCTGGAACGCCTGGGCGACCACACGCTGTACCTGCCCTATGCCACCAGCCTGCGCATGAGCGACCTGGGCTACCAGAACAAGGCGCAGTCGCAGCTCAAGCTTTGCTACAACGACCTGGACACGTTCCTTGGCCGTTTGTACGACGCCGTGACCCAAACGTGGCCCGACTACGAAAAGATCGGCACGCATCGCAATGGCGAATGGATCCAGCTGAACACCAACGTGCTTCAGATCGAAAACGAGTACTACTCCAGCATCCGCCCCAAGCGCGCCACGGGACGCTGCGAACGCCCCATCACCGCCCTGGCGGAACGCGGCGTGCAATATGTGGAAGTGCGCTGCCTGGATATCGACCCCGAATCGCCGGTGGGCATCGACGCCGATACCAGCCGCTTTGTCGACGCGTTCCTGCTGTTCTGCACCGCGTCCGACAGCCCGTTCTTCCCCGCCAACGGCTACTGTCAGCGCAGCGCCGACAACTTTTCGACCGTCGTCAAAGAAGGCCGCAAGCCTGGCCTGATGCTGGACCGCGAAGGCAAGCCGGTGGCGCTGAAAGAATGGGGCCACGAATTGCTGGACCAGATTGCGCCGTACGCCGCGCTGTTTGATTCGGCCCTGGGCGGCACCGCCTACGCCGATGCGCTGGCTGCGCAACGCGTCAAGCTGGACCAGCCCGACGCCACGCCGTCCGCGCGTCTGTTGCAGTCGTTGACGCAAAGCGGCCTGTCGTTTCACGACTACTCGCTGGCGCAAAGCCGCAAGCATGCGGATACGCTGCGCGGACAAGCCCTGCCCTCGGACCTGGCCGCCGCGTATCAACAGGCGGCAACGCAATCCACCGAAGAGCAGCAGCGCATCGAGCAGTCGGACACGGTGGACTTCGCCACCTACGTGGCACGCTACCACGAGGCCCTGAAGGCCCCGCGCAAATAAGGCGTATCGTTAGGGTTTGCGTACGCGGCGCCTGCCTGACGGGCAAG
>NZ_JBLVOL010000109.1:23722-36342 GCF_053543755.1 Achromobacter semiaridum
GGCCACGCCCCGCGGTTCGGTCAGTCTCACTCTGGAGGTTTTTCAATGCGCCGCACCGCAACATTCCTGTTGGCCCTGGCAGCCAGCGTGGGCATCGCCCATGCCGCGCCGCCGCCCATGCAGACCGTGGATTCGGTGGACCTGAAACGCTATGTCGGCATGTGGTACGAAATCGCCAATTTCCCCATGTTCTTCCAGCGCAATTGCGTCGGCGACACCACCGCCGAATACACCGCGCACCCCGACGGCACCATCGGCGTGAACAATCGCTGCCGCACCAAGGACGGCGATATCGATTCCGCGTCCGGCACCGCCACCGTCGTGGAAGGCAGCAATAACGCCAAGCTTGAAGTCACCTTCTTCAAGCCGTTCAAGGGCGATTACTGGGTGATCGGCCTGGACCCGGAATACCGCTGGTCCGTCGTGGGCACGCCCGATCGCAAGTACCTGTGGATTCTGTCGCGCTCGCCGCAATTGCCCAAGGAAGAGTTGGACAAGGCCCTGGCTGCCGCGAAGGCCCAGGGCTACGAGCTGGATGAACTGCGGTACACGCCGCAGAAATAAGCAGGACGCCGGGCTCGCGCCGGCTTTCGCTGACCGCGCCACGCGGCGCGGCTCGGCCATCAGCCCGCGTAGTCGCGGGCCAGGCGCACCACCGTCACGCCCGGCTTCAGTTGACGCAGCGACGGCATGATCAACGTGCAGTTGTCATAGGGCGTCACGATGGGCTGGCCATCTGCCCAGCCGATCACCGAGCCCGCTTGCGCCAGCGTTTCCAGCCCCGTCCAGGGTTGCGCGAACGTCACGTCCATCGACGGTGCCACCACGGCGTCCGTCACTTCCAGCACGCGCTGGGTGTCGGGGTCGAGCAGCCGCCAGCCGGCCGGCACATCGGCGGCATCCACCACGCCGGATTCCACCAACATGCGGGCCACCATGTCGCGCGCGACATCGCGCGAGGCCAGTTCGCCATGGAAACCGCATTCGATCAGTAAGGCGCACGCGTCGTCGCGCGTGGCATCGCCGAACTGTGCGAAGTCACGCATGCGTACACCGTCTTTGTGGCCCGCGTCCACGATCACATGCTGCGGTGCCTTCAGGCGGCGCGCCAGTGCGATGTTGCGCGGCAAAACGCCCGTCAACAGCAGGGGCGCGCCCGGCTCGTGCATGGAATGCAGGTCCAGCAGCCAGTCCGCACGCTGCACCCACGGGCGCAGCGCCGCGCCGCGTTGGCGGTCGGCGGTGGTGGGGTTGTCCAGGCGCTCGGCGCTCCAGACGCGGTTCATGTCTTCGGTAACGAAGCGCGAGGCATCGTGCCTGGCCAGATCGAAGCGGTCAAACGCGTCCAGGTTGCAGAAGGCCAGCGTCAGGCTGCCCCGGCGCGGCTTCACGCCGGCGGCCAGCAGGTCTTTCAGTGCCCACGCGCCGCACAGCTCGTTGCCGTGCACCAGCGCGCTCACCATCAGCGCCCGCCCCGGCACGCCGGAATCAAAATGCCAGACGCCCGGCGTATCGGTATTGCCCGCGCGTTCGGCGGCAAGGTCGGGAACGGGAAGCTGAAATTGCATGGTGAGGTCCGCTTTCTGACGTAGGTGCTGGGGGCCGATTACTGGGGCCGATTACTGGGGCCGATTACTGGGCTTCGATCTTGGCGGCCTTGACCAGCGCGCCGTACTTCTTGGTTTCCTCGGCCTGGTAGGCCACCAGATCCACGCCCGGCTTGGACACTTCGCCGCCCGCCTCTTGCATCTTCTTGCGGAACGATTCGGACTTCAGCGTTTCGTCCAGCACGGTGCGCAGTTTGGCCACAACCGGCTCGGTCAAGCCGGCGGGGCCGTACAGCGCGAACCACAGATTGATGTCGACGGATTCAAAGCCGGGCGTGGCCGCCAGCGGCGCAATTTCCGGCGCGGCCGGCGAACGCTTGTTCTCGGTCAGGCCCAGCGCAACGATGTTGCCGCTGCGCACTTGCGGCAGGCCCGAGGACAGCACCAGCATGCCGTAGTCCAGCTGGCCGCTCATCAGGTCCGTAACCAGCGGCGACACGCCGCGATACGGCACGTGTTCGGCGCGCGTGCCGGTGGCCTGGTTGATCATTTCACCGGCGAGATGCAGCGTGGTGCCCACGCCTGACGAGCCGTAGTTGAACGTGCCCGGCTCCGCGCCGCGCAGCTTTTGCAAGTAGTCCGCGGCGGTCTTGACGCCGGAATTCTTGCTGGCGGCCAGCAGCATCGGCTGCGAGGCCACCAGCCCCAGCGCCGTAAAGTCCTTGGCGCTGTCGTACTTGACCGCCGTGTTGATCATGCGGGCAATCACCATTTCGTTCGTGGAGCCCAGGAAAATCGTGTAACCGTCGGGTGCAGCGCGCGCCACGCGCTGGGCGCCGATGGTGCCACCGGCGCCGCCCACGTTTTCCACAACCACGGTCTGGCCCAGGCGCTTGCCCAGTTCTTCGCCCAACAGGCGCGCCGTCAGGTCCAGGCTGCCCCCAGCGGGGTAGCCCACCACCAGCGACACGCTGCGGGCCGGGTAATCGGCGGCGAAGGCGGCCGGGGCGGTTGCCACGGCCGAGGCGGCACAAAACGCAACAAGCGCTGCGCGCAGCGGATGCAGTACGGACTTCATGTTTTCTTCCTTGGGGTGCTGAGGGGTGGACGGCGGAGCCGTCTCGTTGGAGGTATAGGCTGTTATTTTCGCGGCGGCGGTGTGACACGGTTGTGCCGAAACGGCACATCTTCGTGCTTATCCTGCCTAGCGTGCATGGCCGGGCACGATGCCGGCCTTACGCCTTGCGGTTGGCCGTGGCCTCCCAGGCCGCCTCCGCCAGCTCTGTCAGGCGCGCACGCGGACGATACAGCCGCACCTCGAAGGCGATCTCCTCGCTACGGCCGCCCAGGGCCACCAAGGCGCCACGACGACAATCGGCCGCCACCATCGACCATGGCAGCCACGCTACGCCCAGGCCCTTGGCCACCGCGCCATGCGCCGCGTCCAGCGAATCGCTGCGCACGAACGGCGTCAAGGCGTACGGCGTGGTTTCCAGGCGGTCGCCCACGATGCGTTCCATCGCCAGCCCGCCCGTATAGGTGATCAGCGGCACGGCCTGGCCGCCATCTTTCAGCGCGTAGCGGGCGCGGCCGCGCGCATCCGCCTGGCTGACGGGCACCAGCTTGTCGGTGGCCAGCGTCATGTAGCGATAGCGCGCCGGGCTCAGCGGCACCGACAGCGCCGGGTGTTCGTAGCAGCACAGCAAATCCACCTTGCCCTGCTCCAGGCGCACCACCAGGTCTTTCGCCTGGCCCGTGGACAGCTCCACCTGTGTGCCTTCGGTCAGCACCTTGGGCGCGCGGTGACGCAGCCGGGCGATCCAGTCGGCCACCAGCGTGCGCGCCAGACTGCGGCCGGTCGCAATGCGCAGCACCGCCTCGCCGCCCGCGCCCGAACTGCGGATGCGATGGCGCACCAGCCCCATCTGTTCAACCACCTGCGTGGCCGTCTTGAGCAGCGCCTCGCCTTGCGCGGTCAGCGTCACGGGCAGGTGCTGGCGTTCGACCAGCGGCGCGCCCGCCCACGCTTCCAGCGCGCGAATGCGCCGACCGAACGCGGGGTGCGTCACATGGCGCAGCTCGGCCGCGCGCACGAAACTGCCCGTGCGCGCCAGCGCGATCAAGTCTTCAAGAAGTTTCAGGTCGGCCATCTGCAACGCCGTCAGCGACCCGCCAGCCCCATCATCGCCAGGGTGGCGCGGGTAAGCGGGCTATCCGCGTCTTCAAGTTCATTGACCAGATCGAAGTGGTTGCAGTGCGGCGTGGCAATGCGCGTGGACGCCAGACCCGCGGCGTTCCAGGCGGCTTCAAAGGCCGCCGTCTGGTTCTTGAAGCCCTGCGTTTCCAGCCCGCCGACCGCCAGCAGCATCGGGCCGGCCTGCTCGGGCAGATTGAAGATGGGGCTTTGATGCGCGGCCTGCTCGGGCGTCAAGCGCAGCCAGGTATTGGGCAGGATGTCGCACAGCGGGCGCAGGTCGAACAGGCCCGACAAGGCCAGCGTGCCCTTGATGATGTCGTCCGGCACGCCATAGCGCGCGGGCCAACCGGGCGCGACCAGCATGCCCGCCAGGTGCCCGCCGGCCGAGCTGCCGCCCACATAGATGCGTTCCGGGTCCACGCCATAGGCCGCCGCGTTGTGGTACAGCCAGGCCACCGCGCTGCGCACTTCGCGCACCACTTCGCCCAGGGTGGCTTCGGGCACCAAGGTGTATTCCAGCGTGGCCACGGCCGCGCCCGCCGCGTTGAAGGCTTCGGCCATGACGGGCGCGTCTTCCTTGCGCTGGGCGCGCCAGTAACCGCCATGGATGAACACGAATACCGGCGCGGGCGTGCGCGACGCGGCAGGCAGGAACAGGTCCAGACGCTCGTCCTGGCCCATGCCATAGCGCAGGTCCAGCACGCCTGGGCGGCGCGAGCGCACGCGCGCGGACGACTCCGCGTAGCGGCGCACGCAGGCATCAAAGTCCGCCACCGATTCACGGGCGTTGTATTGCACGTCGCGTTCGGCGATGGTGGAAAAGAACAGGTCGATGTCGGGCTTATGCATGTCGTGCCTGGGGGTCGGGCTGTGAAATGATCCGTTCGATGAATTGCGCGGTCTTGCGGTAATGCGCGGCCAGCATGGCCACCGAGCGTTCCGCGTCGCGGGATATCGCGGCGTCCAGCAGCTGGCGATGCTCGTCGTCAACGTTGCGTTCCGGCCCGTAGGCGGTGGCGCCCGCACGCGCCGGGCGACGGTAGCGCTCGGTTTGTGCATACAGCTGCGTGGATAGGTCCAGCAGCCAGCGCGAGCGGCAGGCGCCGATCAGCGCGTGATGAAAATCCAGGTGGCGGGCTTCCAGTAGTTCTTCCAGTTCGTCGGACGGCGCGGGCGACTGGCCGGCGCGCTGGGCAGCCAACGTCAGCGCGTGGTACGCGCCCACCAGCCGCGTCTCCCAGGCGTCGTCCGCGTTGGCCAGCGACCGCCGCAACGCGTCGCAATCGATCAGGATGCGGGTTTCACAGGCGTCCCACATTTCGTCGACCGACAGGGGCGCGATGCTGAACCCGCGCGACGTGGTGTTCACGACCATGCGTTCGCTGCGCAAGCGGTTCAGCGCTTCGCGGATCGGCGAAAAGCTGCTGCCGTAGCGCTGCCGCAGCAATTCCAGCCGCAGCGACTGGCCAGGCGCGAAGGCGCCGCTCATGATGTCGCGTCGAAGCAGGCGGTAGACCTGCTCGGACAGCGTGATGTCTTCAACGTCGGCGTTCCCGTCAGACCCGGGCTCGTCCTGGCGGGACGCTTTGATTCTTGGCTTCAACATGCTCTCCAGGTGTCAGCGGCGCGTCCGCCGATCCGCGCACAGGCGGCTCATTCTACTCGCGCGCGGCGGGCTCATATTCCCAGATATCGCTGCGCGAGCTCGGGCTGCGCCGACAGTTCGGCCGGCTTGCCAGACCAGGCCACGCGGCCCTTGTCGACGATGTAGTGGCGGTCGACCAGCGTTGCCATTTCAGGCAGGTTCTTGTCGATGACCAGTATGGTCTGGCCTTCGGACTTCAAGGCGCGCAGGCAGCGCCAGATTTCCTGGCGGATCAGGGGCGCCAGCCCTTCCGTGGCTTCGTCCAGGATCAGCAGCTTGGGGTTGGTCATCAGCGCGCGTCCCACCACCAGCATCTGCTGTTCACCGCCCGACAGCGTGCGCGACGATTGCGTGCGCCGCTCTTTCAAGCGCGGAAACAGCGTGAACACGCGGTCCAGGTCCCAGCCGCCCGCCGCCGCGCGCGCGGTGGCCACCAGGTTTTCCTGCACCGTCAGCGACCCGAACACCCGCCGCCCTTCCGGCACCAGCCCCACGCCCAAGCGCGCGACCGTGCTGGGCGCGGACCGCCCCAGCGTCTGCCCCCGGAACTGCACCGCGCCGCCGGTAGCCGGCAGCATGCCCATCACGGTCTTGACCGTGGTGGTCTTGCCCATGCCATTGCGCCCGATCAGCGAAATGACTTCGCCCTCGCTGGCTTCGAACGACATACCGAACAGCACTTTGCTGGACCCGTAGCCGCCCGTCAGGCCGTCAACCTTCAACATGCTCTTCTCCCAGATAGGCCGCGCGCACCTCCGGATGGCGGCGCACCTCGTCGGGCGGCCCGCTGAACACCACGCGGCCGTAGACCAGCACGCTGATACGGTCGGCCAGCGCAAAGACGGCGTCCATATCGTGTTCCACCAGCAAGATGCCGTAGTCGCCCTTCATGCCTTGCAGCAGCCGCGTCATGCGGGCCGACTCCTCGGGGCCCATGCCGGCCATCGGCTCGTCCAGCAGCAACAGCCGTGGCGACCGCGCCAGCGCCACCGCCAATTCCAGCTGGCGCTTTTCACCATGCGCCAGATCGGCGGACCGTACATGGCGGCGGTCCGCCAGGCCCACGTGTGTCAGCCACTGCATGGCTTCGGCTTTCAACCCCGCGTCGCGGCGCGGATCGGACCACGCGCCGAACGCGCGCCCACCCTTGAGCATGCGCGACAGGATCACGTTTTCCAGCGCGGTGTATTCGTGGCAAAGCTCGGTAATCTGGAACGACCGTCCCAGCCCCAAGCGCGCGCGTTCAAAGGCGCGCAGCCCGGTGACGTCGCGCCCGTCCAGGTGAATGGTGCCGGAGTCGGGCCGGATTTCACCGCAGATCTGCGCGATCAGCGTGGACTTGCCCGCGCCGTTGGGGCCGATGATGGCGTGGATTTCGCCGGCCCGCACATCCAGGTCCACGCCATTGGTGGCCACCACCGCGTCAAAGGCCTTGCGCAGCTGCGTCAGCCGCAACAAGCAGTCTTGCGCGTCAATCGGCATGGCGCGTCTCCAGCAATTTTCCGAACAGCCCCTTCTGGCCCCACAGCACCACCAGCACCAGGATAGGCCCCATGTACAGCAGCCAATGTTCGGTCATCGACGACAGCATCTGCTCCAGGCCCAGGAACACGGCCGCGCCCGCGATCGGCCCCAGCAACGTGCCCACCCCGCCCAGGATCACGATTGCCATCAGTTCGCCCGACTTGGTCCACGCGGCCATGTCGGGCGTAACCAGCCCGGCATAGTTGGCCCACAGCACGCCGGCCAGCCCGGTGCCCACCGCCGACAGCACAAACGCGCTCAGGCGATACGGCGTGGGCGCCACGCCCAGGTTCAGGGCGCGCCGTTCGCTTTGCCGCAGCGCCTGCAACACCATGCCGAATCGCGAATTCGTGACGCGGATGCACAGCAGCGTCCACGCCGTCAGCAGCGCCAGGCACACGTAGTAAAAAACCAGCGGGCTTTCCAGGTTGATGCCGGGCAGCACATTGCGCTGCGGAATCATCAGCCCGTCGTCGCCCCCATAGAATTGCAGCGACACCAGGATGAAATAGACCATCTGCCCGAACGCCAGCGTAATCATGATGAACTGCACGCCGCGCGTGCGCAGCGCCAGATAGCCGAACACCCAACCGGCCAGCGCGCACACCGCCAGCGCGATGGGCCACACGACCAGCGCGGCATTGCTGCCGGCCCAGCCGAAGATGGGCCCCGCTTCGGCCGTGTGGAACGCGATGATGCCCACCGCATAGCCGCCCAAGCCGAAGAACATGGCGTGGCCGAAGCTGACCATGGCGCCGTAGCCGATCACCAGGTCGAGGCTGACGGCGGCCAGGCCGTAGATCAGAAACCGCGTGACCACGCCGATCAAGAACGGCGAGCCCGACGCCAGCGCAGCCGCCGGCAGAAGGATCAATACCGTCAGCCCGGCCAGGCCCCAGCGGGCGCGATTGGAAAGTGTCTTTGCCATCATCATCCTCGCGCCGGGAACAAGCCGCCGGGCTTGGCGATCAGCACGATCGCCATCAGCACATAGATACTGGCCGACGCCATGCCGGCGGCCAAAGGGTCCGCCGTGGCGGGCGAGAACATCTTGGACAGCAACTGCGGCAGGAACGCGCGGCCCAGGCTATCGACCATGCCCACCAGCAAGGCGCCCGCCAACGCGCCGCGCACCGAGCCGACACCGCCAATCACGATCACTACGAACGTGGTGATCAGGATGCGTTCGCCCATGCCGATTTCCACGGCCAGCAGCGGCGCCGCCATCACGCCCGCCAGGCCACACAGCAACGCGCCCAGGCCGAACACCAGCGTGTACAGCTTGCGGATGTCCACGCCCAGCGCGTCCACCATTTCTCTGTCATCCGCGCCCGCGCGGATCAGCATGCCGATGCGGGTGCGGTTGACCAGCCACCACAGCCCCACCGCCACCAGCGCGCCGATCGCGATGAACGACAGGCGGATCACCGGATACTGAAAGCCCGGCGCCAGCGTCACCGCGCCTTCCAGGAAAGACGGGATGCCCACCAGTGGCGGGCGCCGGCCAAAAATCAGGCTGACCGCCTCGTTCGAAAACAGCAGCAGGCCGAACGTGGCCAGCACCTGGTACAGGTGATCGCGCTTGTACAGCTTGCGGATCACCAGCACTTCGACCGATATGCCGTACAGCCCCGCCCCCAGCAGCGCGGCCAGCACGCCCGCCAGGAACGAGCCCGTGGTGCCGATGGCGTAGGCCGCGCAGTACGCGCCCACCATGTAGAAGGACCCGTGCGTCAGGTTCACCACGCCCATGATCCCGAAGATCAGCGTCAGCCCGGCCGCCAGCATGAAAAGCATGGCGCCGAACTGCAAACCGTTAAGCAGCTGTTCGAACAGAAGCGTCATGATGGCAACTTGCAGAATTGGGCATAGGCGTCCTTATCGTCGGCCACCAACTTGCGCACCAGATGCGGCGCCAGCACGCCCGCGCTGTCCTTCTCGATGCGCATCAGGTACAGGTCCTGAATTGGATGCTGGTTGGTGTTCATGCTGAACTTGCCGCGCAGCGACGTGAAGTCGGGCTTGCGCAGCGCGGCGCGGAAGGCATCGGCCTTGGACAAGTCGCCGCCAGTGGCTTTCAGGCCCACTCCGATCAGCTGCGCCGTGTCATAGGCCTGCATGGCGTAGTCCGTGGGCACGCGGCCGTAGGCTTCCCTGAAGGCTTTCACGAAGGCTTGCGATGGCGCGTTATCGAAATCCTGCGACCAGATGCCGGTGGTGTACGAGCCCAGCGATGCGTCGCCGGTCGCCTGGATCATGCGCGCGTCCATCGAGAAGCTGGGCATCAGCATGGGGATGCTCTTGTTCAGGCCCGCCGCCGCGTACTGCTTGACGAAGTTGATGCCGGTGCCGCCCGGGTGAAACTGGTAGATGGCATCGGGCGACAGCGAGCGCACACGCGCCAGCTCCACCGAAAAGTCCGATTGATCCAGCTTGGTGTAGATCTCGGCAATCACCTCGCCCTTGTAGGTGCGCTTGAAGCCTTCGATGGCGTCGCGGCCCGCCTGATAGTTGGGCGCCAGCAGCACCACGCGCTTGTAGCCCAGTTCATTGGCCGCCACACCGCCCGCCGTGTGGAAGGCGTCGTTCTGGTAGGACGCCACGAAATAATTCGCGTCGCATTTTTCACCGGCAAAGTTCGACGGCCCCGGGTTCAGGCTGACGTAGAACGCGCCCGACTTCACCACGCTGGGCACGACGGCGGCCAACACGTTGGAAAAGTTGACGCCGGTAAAGAGCTTCACACCGGACTGGATCAGGCGGTCGGCCGCCTGTTTGGCATTGGCGGGTTTCAGGCCGTCGTCTTCGATCACCAATTGCACCGGCACGCCGCCCAGCTTGCCGCCGCCCTGTTTGATGGCCAGGTTGAACGCATCGCGCTCGTCCTCGCCGATGTAGCCGGCCGGCGTGGACAAGGTGGCGATGAAGCCGATCTTGACGGGGTCGGCGGCGCGCGCGGCGCTCATCGACATGGCCGCGCCCAGCGCGACGGACAACGCGGCGGCGATGCCGCCCAGTTTCTGTTTCTTGATCATGGTTTCCCCTTGAAGATTGCGTTGCCCGCCTTGCCGGCCGGGTGTGAGCTATACCGCCACAACCGGATGGCGCAACGTGCCGATGCCTTCCACGCACGCCACCACCACGTCGCCGGGCCACAGCCATTCCTGCGGCTTGCGGCCCGCGCCCACGCCTTCGGGCGTGCCCGTGGCGATGATGTCGCCCGGCTCCAGCGTGATGCCGGCGCTGATGTCCGCGATCAGGAACGGCACCTTGAACAGCATGTGGCGCGTGTTCGATCCCTGCTTCTTTTCACCGTTCACGGTCAGCCACAAGTCCAGCACCTGCGGGTCGGGAATTTCGTCGGCGGTAACGATGCACGGCCCGAAGGGCGCATAGGTGTCCTGGCCCTTGGAATAGATCCATTGCCCGGCGCGGCGGCAGTCGCGCGCGCTCATGTCCAGCATGACGCTGTAGCCGAACACGTAGGACAGCGCATCGGCCTCGGCCACGCGCGAGGCGCGGCGGCCCATGATCACGGCCAGCTCCACTTCCCAGTCCAACTGCTGCGTGATCTTGGCGTTGTGTTCGATGGCATCGCCCGGGCCGATCACGGTGGTGGGCGGCTTGGAAAAGATCACCGGCTGCTTGGGCAGGTCGGCCGACGTGTCCAGCGTGCGGCTGGATTCGGCCACGTGTTCCACATAGTTCAGGCCGATGCCGAAGATGTTCTTGCGCGGGCGCGGAATGGGCGCCAGCAGCTTTACGTTTTCCTGCGGCAGCGCCGTGCCCACGGGCCATTCGCCGCGATAGGCATCCATCAGGCGGCTGGCCTGCGCCACGGCCACCGGCCCCAGGTCGATAAACGCCAACATGTCGTCGGGCAGGTCCACCCCGCCCGCCTCGCCCAGCAATGCCAGGTCGATTACATAGCCTTCGGCCAGCGCGCCAAGCCGGGCGGCGGCGGTGGGATGAGCACGAAAAGTCACCAAGCGCATAGGAACTCCATAGATTCAAGACGTGTTGAGCCAGGCGCGCGGACAACGCCCGCGCGGCGGATGAAAATTTGATGGGAAGGTGGCGCGGCGCTAGATCAGGATTTGATGGCCGTCGTTTTCCTTGACCGCTTCTTCGCGGTATAGCCCCAGCGCGCGCATCACGGGCAGGTCGTTGAAACAGAACAGGCAGGCGTCGTCGTTGGAAGACAGGTTGACGTGTTCGTGGATGGCCCAGGACGGCACGCAGAAAATGTCGCGTTCGGTCCAGTCGTAGCGCTTGCCGTCGATGATGGAATAGCCGCTGCCCTTGGCCACCTGATAGATGAAGCTGCCGGTGTGCCGATGCGCCTTGGTGTGTTCGCCCGGCCGCAGCAACTGCATGCTGGCGCCGATGGTCGGCATGACGGGGCCGCCGGTTGCCGGGTTGACGTAGTCCAGCAGGATGCCGTCGTAGGGGCTGCCGGCGGAGGTGCGGGCGTAGCGGCGCAGGGCGTCGTAGGTGGGTTCCCATTCGTACTTGAACAGCGGCGAATAGGGTTTCGTCCAACCGGATACCTGCGGGCGCAAGGCAACGTTGCCCCAGGCGGCGCTGGTGTCGTCCACGGGATAGGTCACGGTCTGGTTCAGGTCGGGGTGCACGGCGTAAAAACCGGCTTCCAGCGCGTTGACCAGCGGTATGTCCAGGCCGTCCTGCCAGATGCAGGTGGTGCCGTCTTCGGACACGCCATGTTCATGCCAGGTGCCGTTGGGTGTCAGCACGAAGTCGTTCGCACCCAGCGTCATTTTGTGCCCGTCGACCACGGTGTACGCGCCCCGCCCTTCCATGATGAAACGCAGCGCGGAATGGGAATGTTTGTGCGCCGAGGCCAACTCGCCCGGCTGCATCACTTGCAGGCCGGAATACAACCAGCCCACGGCGGCGGCCACATCGCGTCGGCCGGGGTTGTTCAGGTAGATGACGCGCCGGCCGGCTTCCTCGGGCGACACCAATTCAGCCGACCGCAGCACGTGGCCGCGCAAGTCCTGGTAACGCCACACCACGGGCACCGACGCGGAGCGCGGCGCCCAGGGCTCAATCTTGTTCGCCACGGTCCATAAAGCGCCGGTTTCCAGGCGGGCGAGCTCCTGGTAATAGGCGATGCGCTCGGGCGAATCCGCCACATTGGCGCGGCCCGCGGTGTCCTCGCGATAGGCGTCGTACCGGTTCGCTTCCATGACTGGCCTCTTTTATAAAACCGTGAAGATTTTCGAAAATAATAGAGGCGACGACTTTTTCGGGCAACGACTGCGCGCTAGGGGTTTTCCCGCCGCGAAAGAATTAGTTGGTGTGACCGTGCGAAATACTGTACAAAAACACAGTGTGACGTGATACATTTCGCTCGCCCAAAAAACTGTCATCCAGGGAGAATCCTGTGTCAGAAGCCGCTCATCTTGTTCAGTACATCGTTGTGCCCTATCGCGCCGCCGCCAACGGCGTGGCGCCTGGGGAAATCCGTCCGGCCAGCAGCGAATTCGGCGCCATCCGAATCGCGAATTCGATGGCGTCCAAATTCGCGGGGGTTGCCGCCTACGAAGTGTGGATAGACAAAGAAACCGGCGATATGGAATCGCCCCGCATCCTGACGCAAATCGGCACGGTGCCGTCGCTGGATGATTGACGTTTGCCGTATCGACACGCCCGTTGCGTCGTCGTCCGGCCACGGGTCGGGCCC
>NZ_JBLVOL010000109.1:36420-38863 GCF_053543755.1 Achromobacter semiaridum
GGCCCCCGACACCGCTGTCATGGTCCCAGGGGCAGCGGCCCTGAAAGAGCTGGGCCGGCGCGCCGCATGAGGCCTGCGCCATGAAGCGAGGCCTCCGCCTCAATACGTGTAGCTGACGCCCAATTGCGCGGTGCGCGGCGCACCGGGATACACGTAGGTATTGAACGCGCCCTCGTCGTAATTGCGGTTGAACACGTTCGTCACGTCCAGATTCACGCGCAGGTGCTTGTTGACCTGGTAGAAGCTGTACAGGTCCACCGCCACGTAGGCGCCCATGTTGTACGAAGAGGCCACGGTCTGGCCGGCGCGGTCATCCACATAGCGCACACCGGCGCCCAGGCCCAGACCCCGCGCCGGGCCTTCGTGAAATTCGTACATATTCAACAGGCTTAGCGTGTTGCGCGGGATGTTGGCCAGGCGCGTGCCACGCGGCAGCGTGTTGTCTTCGGTGACCTTGGCGTCCACATACGAATAGCCGCCGATGACCCGCCATTCACGCGTGATGTTGCCCGCCACGTTGACATCGATGCCACGGCTGCGCACCTTGCCGGCCGCAACGCGATAGGTGGAGTCGGTAGGGTCCACCGTCAGCACGTTTTTCTTGTCGATCTGGTAGGCGGCCACATCCACGCTCAGGCGGCGGTCCAGCAATTCCCATTTGGCGCCCACTTCAAACGACTTGCCCTGTTCGGGATCGAAGCCCTTGCCTTGGCGGTCGGCGCCCGTGTTCGGCTTGTACGAGCGCGCCGTGTTGGCGTAGACGGCCAGGGTATCGGTCAGGTCATAGATGAGGCCCAGGCGCGGCGTGACGGCCGTATCGGTGGTGCGCCAACGGCTGCCCGCGGGTAGCCGGTCGCGGTAGGTGTGTTCGAAGCGTTCGAAGCGCAGCCCGGCCAGCAGCTTGAAGCGATCGGTCAGCGCCACTTGGTCTTGCACGAAGGCGGCCCAGGTCTTGAGGTTTTCGTTGTCGTGCGTGGTGATGCGTGTCAACGCGGGGCGTGGCTGCCCCAGCACGGGATCGTAAAGATCGATGGGATAGGCAGCGGCACCCGCGGCCGAACGCCGGATGATGGACCGGTAATCGTAGTCTTCGACCTCGATACCGGTCAGCAGCGTGTGACGTAGGCCGCCCGTGCTGAAGTTGCCGGTCAGGTTCAGCTGGACGTCGCGGTCCGTCCAGTCCAGCTTGCGGTAATTGAAGTTGCGACCCAGCGTGCGGCCGTCCGCCTGCAAGGCGTTCGCTTCGACGGCGTTTCCTTTCAGCGTGCCGTCCAGCCACTGTGCCCCGCCGCCCAGTTTCCAGTTGTCGTTAAGCGCATGTTCGAAGCGCAGCTGCACCACGTTGTTGTCGTTGTGCAGCTTGTTGTCGGTGCCCGTCTCCCAGACGTTGGTGGCGCGCGAGGCGCGTTCGGTCTGGGTGGGATAGCGCGTCAGACCGCGGTCCAGCGGATGGTTGTTGCGCATCATCTCGGCTTCCAGCGTGATGCGGGTGGCGGCGCTGGGTTGCCAGCTGATCACCGGCGCAATGCCATAGCGTTCGGTGCTGACGTCATCACGAAAGCTGTCGCCGCCTTCGGCCAGTGCGTTGACGCGATAGGTGAGACTGCCGTCTTCGTTCAGCGCGCCGGTGGTGTCGAGGGTGGCGCGGCGCATGCCGTGCGTATCGACCTGCGTGCCCACGGTTACGCGCGATTCCGCCTCTGGCTGCTTGGTCACCACGTTGAACGTGCCGCCGGGGTCGCCTCGGCCATACAGGCTGGTGTTGGGACCCCGAATGACTTCCAGCCGTTCCAGCGTGTAGGAGTCGGGCGCATTGGGATAGCCGCGATTGATGGGAAAGCCGTTGCGGTAGTACTCGCCAGTCGTGAAGCCGCGCACGGTGACGGTGGTCAGCCCCTGCCCGCCGAAGTTGTTGGCGCGGCCGACGCCGCCGGCGTAATCCAGCACTTGCTCCAGGCGCGTTGCGTTGGTGTCTTCGACGACGTCGCGGGGCACCACGGTGATCGACTGCGGCACATCGTGCAGCGCGGTGTCGGTGCGCGTCGCGCTAAGCGAACGCGTGGCCCGATAGCCGATCACCGGGCCGTCGGCACGCTCGGCATCCCCATAAACGCTGACCGCCTCAAGCTGGACAGGTGGTGTTGTGCCGGCGTCATCGGCCAACGCCGGGGGAACCGCTGTGTTCAAAAGACATGCCGAAAAGATGACGCGCCGCATTCCAAGATCCGAGAATTTTTAAGTGGCGCGATCTTACTATCGATGAAATCGATTCGCATTCTCAGAAATGTAATGGGGCGTGATGTCCACTTTTCACAACATGGCCACGGGCCAAATGCGTGGCATGTGCGGCATTGCGGCAGCGGCAAGCAGGAGGCAAGCGCGGGAAAGCCGGGATGGAAACTTCGAGGGGGGGTAAAGCGGCGGGAAAGGCGAAGGGTATTGC
>NZ_JBLVOL010000110.1:0-2590 GCF_053543755.1 Achromobacter semiaridum
AAGTCCGCGCCAGCGGGCGCAGCGTGGGGGCAACAACCCGCCGCCGGGCCGCCCCAAGGCGGGGCAGCCCCCTCGGGGGGCAGCAAGTCCGCGCAAGCGGGCGCAGCGTGGGGGCAACAACCCCTATCGGGTCGGCGCATGGTTCAGCGTCCAGACGCCGTGCGGCGACTTGCCCACTGGGACCTGGTTCACAACCTTTTTCTGCTCCAGGTCCACCACCGTCAGCTTGCGCGCCCAGCGCGAGGTGACCAACAGCGTCTTGCCGTCAGCCAGCACGTCCATGCAGTCCGGGCCACCCGGCACCGCGAAGGTGTCGGTCACGGTCAGCGACAGCATGTCGATGCGGCTGATGGAATTGGCGGTGCGGTTGCTGACGAACAGATGGCGCTTGTCGCCCTGCGCGCGAAACGCGTGGGCGCCCGCGGCGGTGGGGATGCGTTTGATCAGCTTGGCCGGGCCGTGGCTGACGTCATAGGCTTCCACGAAGGAATCGCCCGTCAGCGCCACCAGCAAGGTCTTCTGATCCGGCGTCAGGAACACGTCGGCCGGCGTCTTGCCCACCGATACCGTCCACTTGGGCGTTTGCGTCGCCAGGTCGATGGCGATCAGCTGGTCGCTGTCTTGCAAGGTGACGTAAGCCGTGGTGCTGTTCTTGTCGATCATGATGTGGCTGGGCGTCTTGCCCGCCTGTACCCGCTTGACCAGCTTCAGCTCGGCGCCCTTGTGCTGCGGCTGCCACGCGTAGATGTCGATGTGGTCCAGCCGGTTGGCGGCCGTGACGAACCACTTCATGTCCGGCGAAAACTGCAACTGATAGGGGTCGACGATGTCGGTCAGCGTGCGCTGGATTTCGCCCGTTTTGGGGTCCATCATCGTGATCGTGTTGCCCGTGGCGTTGGCCACCATCAGCGACTTTTCGTCGGGGGTCAGATACAGGTGGTGCGGTTCCTTGCCGGTGGGCACGCGGCGCAGTTCCTTGTAGGACACCGGATCGACGATGCTGACGTTGGCGTCCAGGGAATTCAGGACAAAAATCGGGGCGGATGCCGCCGCTGCGCTAAGCGCCATCCCTACGCCGGCCAGGGCGTAGCGGACAAAATGCAAGGGGTTCAATTTCAAGGTCCGGCAAAAGAGGATCGGGCACCGATCCCAGTGCTCGCCATTTTAGGCACAGCCACCTTTCAAAAGGGCAACAAGGGGGGCTTTGGCGGCATTCGCTTGCGCCTGTTGCGACTTGGCAACATCCCCGCCGGCACTGCCCCCGGATTTCCAAAAAGTCATTTGCCGCCAACGGGTTGCGCGTTGGCGTCCACCCACGCGCCGGCAGCGATATCGCGTTCCCGCAGCGCCTGCGCGCGGCTGGCGGAGGCGGGGCCCAGGTCGGACTCCAGCACCCCGCCTTGCGGGCCGATGACAAAGGTGCCGATGCCCGTTTGCCCGTAGCGCGCGGGCCACGCCACGATGCGATAAGTCGTGCTGTCCGCGCCCGGCAGGACCTTGTAGCGATAGCCGAAATACGCGTCCGCCGCCGGCACCTCGGGGCCCATCACCAGCGCGTCCGGGCCGAACGCCTGGGGTGGCGCGCCCGGCACCTCGGGCCAGTACAGGCCGTCCATGGCGCCCGCACGGCTGATCAGTCGGCCGGCGTAGCGGCCCTGCCCCACGCCTTGCTGATAACGGGTTTGCGCGGCCTGCAGCTGTTGCAGGGTGTCGATGGCGGCAAGTTCATTGCGGCCGATCGCGCGGCGGGCCAGTTCGGCCTTGCCCGCCACCGGGTCAAAGCGCCAGCCCTTGCCGGCGTTCACAATGGGCACGGGCATCGTCCAGCCGGAATCGCCCACGGCCAGCCACGACCGGCCGCCCTCGGCGATGACCTCGTGCTTTTTCGCCCACGCGGCCAGAAAGCGGTAGATGTCGTCTTGCGGCACGCCGCCGGGCACCAGCTGCTTGTGGTTGGGTCCCAGCACCTTGGCCATGGCCGCCGGGTCGCTTGTGGCCAGCGCATCGGTGAAGGCGTCGGCCGCGGCCTGCGCGGTGGGATACACGCTTTGCGCAGCGACCGGCGCCGCAAGGCCCAGCGCCAGCAGCGACACGGCGCCCAGCGTACGCGCACGAACCCAGGCATTCGTCATGAAAGCTCCCTTGTCCATGGTGCTACCTCCGGCCGCCAAAATGGCCACCGCCGCCGCCACCGCCTCTATGCCCGCCGCCACCCGTCGCACGATGACCACCGCCCCCGCCGCCGCCGCGATTCATATCGCTGCGATGGCTTTGCTGGCGCATGCGGTCGCCGTTGCCGGCGTCGCTCAAGGCGCTGCTGGTGTTCGATGCCCGGGCGCGCTCGCGCGCGGCCGATTCGTCAGCGCGCTGGCGTTGCGCGGCGGCCTGGCGATCGTTGGTTGACACGCTGGAAGATCGGGGCGAGTGCGAGCCGCCTTGTGCGCCGGTGCCCGTGCGCGTTTGGGAACGGTCCTGCGCGCGGTCCTGCGGACGGTTCTGCGCACGTTCGGCCGCGCCTTCACCGCCCCGCCCGGCGCCCCCTTGCCCGCCCCGGTTGGCAGCGCCCTGGCCACGCCCGCCGCCCTCGTTG
>NZ_JBLVOL010000111.1:0-2490 GCF_053543755.1 Achromobacter semiaridum
GCCCGCCGAGTCGCCGGCTGCGTCGCCCGCCAAGTCGCCGGCTGCGTCGCCCATCGCGTAGCCCACCACTTTGCGCGCCAGGGGATGGCCGGCGCCGACTACGGCCACCATCTGCACCGACGACAAGGCCTGCACAGCGATGCGTGGATGGCGGAAGTGCTCGCCCGCAATGATGCCCAGCGTATGGCTGCCCGACAGCAGCGCGTCGATGGGACCGCCCAGCGGCAAAACCGCCACGCGCGTCGCCACTGTGGGATAGGCGGCGCGCATGGCCTTCAGCGCCGCGCCCACGTCGGCAATGGGAAACAAGGTGTCCACGACCAGTGACAGTTCCAGTTCGACCCCGGTGCCCATGCCCTGCGCACGAGCGCGCATGGCGTCCACCCGCAGCAGGATGTCGCGCGCGTTGGCCAGCAGCGCCTGGCCTTGCGGTGTCATTACCGGGCGATGGCCGGCGCGGTCGAACAACGTCACGCCCAACTGCTGTTCCATATTGGCAATGGCGTGGCTGACCGCCGACTGCACGCGGGACAGGCTGCGGGCGGCCGCGCGAAAGCTGCCGGTATCGGCCACGGCGGCGAACACACGCAGTTGGTCCAGGGTCAGGGCGTCTATCATCGGGCGGGCCAGTGGCCAGTTCGGTTCGGTTCGGTTCGGTTTAGGCCAGTTAAATCGAGCGGCTGATCTAAACGATCGATCATTTTCATCGAAAAATAATCACTTCTCAAGATCGCGCGGGGCGGGCATGCTGGCGCCTTCGCATGGGTGACGAGGCAGGCATGAACCAGATTGAAACCCGTTGGGCCGGCGTGTGGGCCATTGTGGGCGCGGGCGTGGTCGCGTCGCTACAGGTGGGCAAGGTCATCATTGCCGCGCCCCTGTTGCGCCAGCACATGGGCCTGGACCTGGCGTCGATCGGCACGCTGACCGCCGTGTTTTCCGTATTGGGCGTCGTGGGAGGCATCGCCGCCGGCGGCGTGATCGCGCGGTTCGGCGCGCGCCGCATGTTGTTGCTGGGCTTGTCGGCCACGGCGCTGGGCACGGCAATGGGCGCCATCGCGCCCAGCTACGCGCTGTTGCTGGCGTCCCGCGTGGTCGAAGGCCTGGGTTTCCTGATGATTACCGTGGCTGGCCCGGCCGCCTTGCAGCGCCTGGTGTCCGCGTCCGGTCGGGATTTTGCCTTTGCTCTCTGGAGCTGCTACATGCCCACCGGCATGGCCATTGCCATGCTGGCCTCGCAGGCGTTCGACCACTGGCAGGCAGTTTGGTGGTGCGCGGGCGTGGCAGTGATCGTGTCGCTGGCCAGCGTGGCCGCGCTGCTGCCGTCGGGGCATGCGGCCCCGGCGCCTTTGTCCTGGCGCGGCATGCGGCAGGATACCGTTGACACGCTGAGCGCGGCCGGGCCAGTGCTGCTGGCCTTGTCGTTCACGCTCTACAGCCTGATGTTCTTCGCGCTGTTCACGTTCCTGCCGGTGTTGCTGATGGATCAGCTTGGCCTGACGTTGGCCCAGGCGGGCCTGTACAGCGCCATCGCCAGCGCCGCGAACATCGTCGGCAACCTGGGCGCGGGCGTGCTGCTGGCGCGCGGCTGGCGGCGATCCACCTTGATTGCCTGCGCCAGCGTGACGATGGGCGTGGTGGCCTTGTTGATCTTCCGGTCCGTGCTGCCGGCGATGCCGACCTTCTTGCTTTGCGTGCTGTTCTCGGCAGTCGGTGGCCTGATTCCCGCCACCTTGCTGGGCACCGCGCCGCTGGTCGCGCCGCGTCCGGCGTTGACGGCGGCGTCGGTCGGGCTGGTGATGCAGGGAAGCAACCTGGGGCAGGTGATCGGGCCGGTCACCGTGGGCGGCGTGATCGACCGCTACGGATGGGGCGCGGCGTCGACCATCGTGCTGGCGGCGGGCCTGGGCGGCGTGTTGATCGCGGCCGCGTTGCGGCGTGTGCGTGCGGCACGCTTGTAGGGGCCTATCATGATGGCCACCCCGTGCACGCCAAACCCATGCACGCCAACATTGCAGGAGCCGATATGCAGCCGTCCACCCCCCGCCTGGTCATCTTCGATTGCGATGGCGTTCTGATTGATAGCGAAATCATCGCCGCGCGCGCGCAGTCACGTGCGTTGGCCGAACATGGCATTGCGATCACGCCCGAAGAGGCCGCCCGCCGCTTCGCCGGCATCCCCGATGCCGACATGTGGCAGACGCTGCAAACCGAAAACGCGTGCACCTTGCCCGACGGCTTCGCCGGGCAGTATGCCGACCGCCTGGCGCATACGTTTCGCCAGGAACTGCGCGCCTTGCCGCACGTGCACGAAACCGTGGCGGCGTTGCGAAAGCGCGGGCTGGACCTGTGCGTGGCGTCCAGCAGCACGCCGCCCAAGTTGGAAGCGGCGTTGAAGCTGGTCGGCCTGTGGGAAGCCTTCGCGCCCCACGTATTCAGCACGGCGCAAGTGGCCAAGGGCAAGCCCGCGCCCGACGTGTTCCTGTTCGG
>NZ_JBLVOL010000111.1:2533-5389 GCF_053543755.1 Achromobacter semiaridum
CCCCCGGTTCTGGACTGCGTGGTGGTAGAAGACAGCGTGCCCGGCGTACGCGCCGCCCGCGCCGCGCGCATGCGGGCGGTGGGCTACGTGGGCGCGTCGCACAACGGGCCGGACCAGCGCCAGCGCCTGCTGGACGAAGGCGCGTTTGCCGTCATCGACGATCTGAGCCAGCTGCCGGATCTGCTATAGCGGCACGGCCACACGCACGTCGGCCCGATCCCCGATGGCGTCGCGGCCACCCTGCAAGCGTGCCGGACCCGCTATAGCGCCACGGGAACCGGCACCGGCTTGACGCGCACCGCGCGCAACACGCCCACCACCAGGCACGCGATGCCCACCATTGTCAGCGGCTGCGGCATCGTGCCGCGCAGGATGAAGGCGTACGCCAACGCGGCCAGCGTTTCAAAGACGATCAGCTGGCCGGCCAGCGCGGTGGGCAAGCGCTGGCTGGCTTCGTTCCAGCACAGCGTGCCCAGCCAGGAGGCGAACAGCCCGATGGCAATCATCAAGCCCAGAAAGCGTTCGGGGTTGGGGCCCAGCGGCATGTCAAAGCCGCCGCCGGTGGCGGCCATGCCGATCCACAGCAACCCGTAGCCAGCCAGCGCCAGTGGCAACGTCGCCAATCCTTGCGCGGTGGCCCAGGTGCTGGGACTGCGGTCGGGGTGCGCCCGCAGCCAGTCGGCATTGCGCAGCGGATACCAGGTCCAGCAGGCAACGGCCACCAGCGCCAGCAGGGCGCCCACGGCGTAGCGCGACAAGTCGGCATCCGTGTTTTGGCGCAACGCTTGCAGCTCTACCTGGTTGACGCAACCGATGCCGAACGCAATCAAGGCCAGCGAGGGGGCCAGGCGCTTCCACGGCAGCTTGCCGTCGCGGCGCGCGTTCCGAAGGTTGGCGCACACGGCAATCACGACCGGCAGCGTGCCGATGATCATCGTCGGCACGGGGCCGCCAGCGCGTTGGATGGCGCTGGCCAGGCACAGGTAGTACAGCAGGTTGCCGATGGCGGCCAGTTTCAGCGCCTCGATCCAGTCGGCACGCCGCAGTTGCCGCAGCCGGTGGCGGTCCAGCCACGCCAGCGGCAGCGCAATCAGGCCAAAGGCCAGGTAGCGCGCCACCGATTGCAGCGCGGCCGGATATTCCGGCAGCAACAACGGCCCCACGAAAACCAGCCCCCACATCAAGCCCGCGGCCAGCGCGTAAAGGGTTCCTGCCCACATGCCTTGCTCTCCTGCGTATCGATGGGGGCAGTCTAGCCAAGGACGGGCCGGCAAATCTTGTACCAAATTGCGGAGTGGGCGGCGCCTGCGCGCGCATCTGCTGGGAGCTTGCGGCGGCCCTTATCCTGTCGGGGCTTCGAACGTGGGCGCGCGCCAGCCTATCGGCGCACCTGCTTCTGATAGCGGGCGGGCGTCACACCATAGCGGTGTGAAAATGCCCGCGTCAAATGCGCCTGGTCGGTCAAGCCCGCCGCCAGCGCCACCTGCGCCGGCGCAATGCCGTCCGCCAACAGGCGCTTGGCTTCGAACAGCCGCAGCGCCATCAGCATTTGTTGGGGCGTGGCGTGATAGTGCGACTGGAAGCGTCGCAGAAAATGAAAGGGGCTCAGTTCCGCTACCGCCGCCAGTTCGTCCAGCGTCAAGCGGCGCGACAGGTTTGCCCGCAGGTAGTCGATGACGGGCGCAAAACGCGGCGCGCCCTCGGTGGGCGCATCGCGCGGCACTCGAGCATGACGGCGGAACTCATGGACCAACGTATACAGCGCGCTGTCAAAAGCCAGCGGTTCATGTGTCTGCCATAAACGGTCAAGCAGGGCAGTGACGCGCCGCGCGCTGGCTGCGTCATGGCCGACGGCCGTGTTGAACCACCAGCCGCTTTCGCCGGACACCCGCGCCACCACGTCGGCGTCGATGTACACCATGCGATAGCGCCAGCCACCCACCGTTTCGGCGCGACCGGTGTGCAGCTCGTCAGGGTTCATCAACACGACCGAGCCCGAAGGCGCCAGGTGGTCCGCCCCGCGATACCGGAAGCGTTCGACGCCGGATTCGATGGCGCCCAGCCCAAAGGCTTCGTGCGTGTGTGGTTCGAAGGCGTGGCGGATGATGTGCGCGCGGTACAGCTCCACGCCGGGCTGATGCGCGGCGCGGCGGAATTCGGCGCGGTCATTGGGATGATCGAACGCTGCCGGCACGCCCGTCAGCGCGGGGGCCTCAGGGGCGGGGGAAGAGGGGGAGGCGGCGAGCGGGGAAGCCATGGTTCGGATTTAAGCACGGTCCGGAATCGTTTGACGCGGGGGCACGTCGGGGGCCAGGGCGGGTACCCGGGCTGAAGCCCGAACCCAAACCCAACCCCAACCCCAAACCCAAACCCAAACCCAAACCCAAACCCAACCCGAGTCCAAGTTCAACCCGCTACCCCAGCATCGCTTTCGCTCGTCCCAACAACAGTTCGCGTTCGCGAGCGTTGCGGGTCATGCCGGCCGCGCGCTCGAATTGCTCGTGCGCTTCGGCGTTGCGGCCTAATCTGGCCAGCAGATCGCCGCGTACGCTGGGCAGCCAGTGATAGTTGGCCAGCGCGGGCTCGCCGGCCAGGGCGTCGACCAAGTCCAGCGCCGCCTGCGGCCCGAACGCCATGCCCACGGCCACGGCGCGGTTCAGCGCGACCACGGGTGAGGGCACCAACAGCACCAGCGCGTCGTATAGCGCAACGATGCGCGGCCAGTCGGTGTCGTCGGGCGTAGCCGCGCGCGCGTGGCAGGCGGCAAGCTCGGCTTGCAGGACGTAAGGGCCGGGCAGCCCGCCCAGCGCGGCGGCGCGGGCCAGGGCGGCCAGCCCGCGCCGGATCAGCAAGGGG
>NZ_JBLVOL010000112.1:0-2302 GCF_053543755.1 Achromobacter semiaridum
CGGCGGCACCGCCCCTGCCGCTGCATCCGCCCCGGCCGCCGCCGCGACCCCGCGCGACCCCTTCTTCTGGCTGGGAGAAATCAACAAGGCCACCACCGTCATCAACACCGACGAAGGCTTGTTGGACAAGGCCATGGCGCCGCGCCTGGCGGCAGGCGTGGCCAAGGTCATCAACGACGGTAACCAGCCGGGCGCCAAGCGCCCCGCCACCGTCATCACCTTCGAACCGCTGCTGATCAAGGCGGCGGGCGAAGACATCACCTTGCTGCACGCCGGCCGCTCCAGCCAGGACATGCACGCGACCTACCGCAGCGCCATCCTGCGAGACAAGCTGCTGGACCTGGCGGACCAGTTGAACAAGACGTCCACCACGCTGGTTGAACTGGCGGCCAAGCATGCCGGCACCGTCGTGCCGAACTACACCAATGGCGTGGCCGCGCAGCCCAACAGCTATGGGCACTACCTGCTGGGCCAGGCCGCCGGACTGGCGCGCGACGCAGAACGCATTCGCGAGGCCTATGCCCGCATTGACCGTTCGCCGATGGGCACCACGGTGCTGAACGGCACCAGCTGGCCGCTGGACCGCAAGCGCATGGCGCAATACCTGGGCTTTGAAGCGCTGGTGGACAACGCGTATGACGCGTCGCAGATTTCGTCGATGGACCAGCCGGTGGAGGTGGCGTCTATCGTGACCAGCATCGCGCTGCGCACGGGCAATTTTGTTGAAGACGTCATGACGCAGTACGCGCAGTCGCGCCCGTGGATCCTGCTGGAAGAGGGCGGCGGCAATACCTACGTGTCCAGCGCCATGCCGCAAAAGCGCAACCCCGGTTTGTTGAACGACACGCGCAGCGACGCGTCCACCGCCATCACGCTGGCGATGGGACCCGTGATCCAGACGCACAACATCACGCCCGGCATGAGCGACCCGAAAGACGTGAAGCAGAATTCAGCGATGGTCGATAGCGGCATGTCGGCGCTCAAGCGCTGGGACCGCGTGCTACGCGCCATGGTCATCAGCCCCGACCGCGCGCTGGAAGAGTTGAACAGCGACTGGACGGCGTCGCAGGAACTGGCCGACGTGCTGATGCGCAAGTACAAGCTGCCGTTCCGCGATGGCCATCACTTTGCGTCCGAAGTGGTCAGCTACGCCAAGACCAACAACATCAAGCCCTTGGATTTTCCGTACGACCAGGCGCGCCGCATCTACGCCGACGCGATGAAGGATTCCAAATACGGCAACGAGCTGCCCATGAGCGAAGCCGAGTTCCGCGCCACGCTGGACCCCGTGGCCATCGTGAAGAACCGCGCGACCATCGGCGGCCCGCAACCCGCGGAAATGGAACGCATGCTGAAGGCCGCGCGCGAACAGCTGGCGGCGCAAGGAAAATGGATCAAGGACCGCCGCGATCACATCAACCAGTCGCTGGCCAGCTTGGACAAGGCGTTTGACGCGCTGGCCGCCAGCGCCGCGAAGTAGCGAACGTTATCGCGCGGTGTCGTGCTGGACGGCGTCCAGCAGGCAGCCGCGTAGCCAGCGATGCGCGGCGTCCGCGTCCATGCGCGGATGCCACAGCATGGACACGGTGAAGGGCGGCATCGCAAAGGGCAGCGTGAAAGTGTGCATGCCGGTGCGCAGGCTGCCCGTGTGCCGCGCGGGTACGGTAGCGATCAGGTCTGAGCCGCGCGCCAGCGCCAGCGCGGCCGAAAAGCCGCTCACGCTGGTGGCGATGCTGCGTTCGCGCCCTGCGGCGGCCAATGCCGCATCAACGGGCCCGCTGTCCCGGTTGCGCCGCGATACCTGGATGTGGCGCGCCTTGGCATAGCGGGCAAGCGTGACTTTGCCGACCGCCAGCGGATGCCCCTTGCGCACCACCCCGACGAACCGATCTTCAAACAGTGCGCGCGTGCGCAGTTCCGGGCTGGCCGCGTCGCCGACCACACCGGTTTCCAGATCGACGTCGCCGTCGCGCAGCGGGGCACTGTCCTTGTCGGTCTTCTGTACAAAGCGCAGCCGCACGCCGGGGGCTTCCCGGGCGGTGCGCGCAAGCAGGCGAGACCCGAAATTCTCGACGAAACCGTCGCTGGCGCGTAGCGTGAAGGTGCGCGTCAGCCGCGCCAGGTCAGGCTGCGTTGCCGGACGCAGTACCGCTTCCACATCCTGCACCAGCCCATGGACTGTGCCGCGCAGTTCCTGCGCGCGCGGCGTGGGCACCAGCCCGCGTCCGGCGCGCACCAGCAGCGGGTCGCCGGTGGTGTGGCGCAGCCGCGCCAGGGCGCGGCTCATGGCTGACGGGCTCAG
>NZ_JBLVOL010000113.1:0-2245 GCF_053543755.1 Achromobacter semiaridum
CACGCCTATACCGTCTTCGCTGTTCGCTGAGACCCCAATGCCGACGCTACCGCTGTAGCTCTTGTTCTTCGTGTGTTGTTCAAAGGTGTTCTGCGCAGCTTGCAGCAGAATGTCGCCATCTGCTTTGATGATGGCGTTGCTCCCTGCTGACAGGCGTGAACCTGTGACGGTGACGTCGGACGCGGAGCCGGCCCCCTTGGCGACGATGGTCAGGTCTTGGCCCGCTGCCACGGTAGATCCCAAAACGGAAGACGACGCGCGATCTGCCGTGCTTTGGCTCTTGCTCACTCCAAAGTTGATACTGACACTCACGCCGCCAGCGCTCTTGGGATCGGCCGCGACAGCGTCATAGGCGTTAGCCGCGGCAAGGCCGGTAGTCGCCAAAGCCAGCCCCTGCATCACCTTGTTATCGGTCCTCCCTGCTGCATCCCCCATTCTTCCCGCGGTCTGCATTGCGTCGACCAAAGGCGTGTTGGCGTTAATGCTCAACCCCGTCTGCTTGATCTCATGGAATTCCTTCTCTTTCGTGGTGTCCAGCGCCGCGCCGATGTTGACTTCCTTGCCGATCAGCGTGATGTCGCCCTGGCGCGCGATGACGTTGCTGCCCTTGATATTGAGAGCGCTGCCAGCGTTGATCAGCACATCGCCTTCGACGCTTCCGACGGTGCTGGCGTTGTGGAAAACCTTCTTGCTATCAAGCGAATCCGTCTGCTGACGGGTGCCATAGCTGAATCCGCCCATGGCGCCAAAGCCTGACTTCTTGACCATCTTGTAGTCGTAGCCGTCCTCGGCGTTCTGGCCGGCCAGAATGTTGACGTCGCGGTCGGCCGACATCACCAGATCCTTCTGCGCACCAACGTTCGAGCCTGCAACAGTCAGATCGCGTCCAGCCATCAGCACGGCGGTGTCGCCGGTGAAGGTAGTGGCCAGGGCCTGTTCCCAGTCAAGGGCCGTCTTGGTATGCGTGGTCTTCGAGGACAGGAAGCCACGGGTCTTGTAATGCGTTTCGTCGTAGGCCGAGCCGCTTTGCACGCCGGCGATCAAGTTGATGTCGCGGCCGGCGCCAACGGCCAACTGCTCACCGGCCGTGACATCCGCCGCCCGCGCATTAACGTCCTGCCCCGCGATCATCGTGACCTTGCCGTCCGCGTCGATGCTGGAACCGATCTCCTTGCTGGTGGCGAGGTCATGCCGATTCTTCTTGTTCAGCACCAGCGATTCGCCGTGGCTTTCCTCAAGCGTGGCCAGATTGATATCCCGGCCTGCCTGCACGCGCACGTCGTCCTTGGCGGCCACCTGTGCCGCCGTCAACGTCACGTCGCGACCCGCCTGCATGCTGAGGTTGCCGGCATCCACGCGCGAGACGCCCGAGAGGTACGAGCCCCAGGTCGCGCCGTTGTTTTCCGACGCCGCCGTCGAGGCCAGCGCGATGTCGCGCCCCGCCTTCAGCGTGACGGAATCGCCCTGAATCAGCGAGGCAAGGTTGGTCAGGTCTTCGCGCGCGGCCAGATCCACGACCGCCCCCTGCACCAAACCACCCGCCCGGTTGACGATATTCGACGCGCTCATCACCGTGGCATGGCGTGCGCCGATCGTGCCGCTGTTGACGATGTCGCCGTCGGCCGCAAGTTTGACGTCGCGGCCGGCCATCAATGTGCCGTCGCCCTTCAGGTCGCCTTTGCGCACAACCAGGTAGACCTTGGGCACCAGCACGGTATCGTTGCTGCCGTCCGGCAGGGTGACGGTTTGTTCGACCAGCCACACAAGATCGCTGGTCAGCCGGCGTTGTTGCTCATCGGTCAGCGCCACGCCGACCTGGACGTTGTTGGCCCGCGCGAACTTGGCGCCTTCCGCCATCAGGGCCTTGTATTGGCTGTCGTTGTCGCCGAAGCGGTCCAGGAACCGTAGTCCAGTCGTGGACAGGATTTGGTCAGATACGAGCTTTTGCTCGTAGAAGCCATCGCCCAGACGCTTGGGTTGGCCCGAGGGCGTCAGGAATTTGGCGCCGGAGGGCAACAGGGCGTCCCAGCCGGGCAGCCGCGCGCCGGACAGCGTCTTGCCGCCTTGCACGGCGTTGCCGGTAATGGTGCCGCCGCCGTCCAGCGCGGCGTTACCGACGTTGCTTGCAGCCGCGGCGTTCAGACGCTGCGCGTCCACGCTGGAAGCGGCGCCCACGGCAGGGCCTGCGGCCCCCTGCTGCGCGACGGCGCCGCCGCCGATGGCGGCTTGCACACGATCGGCGTCG
>NZ_JBLVOL010000114.1:0-1906 GCF_053543755.1 Achromobacter semiaridum
GATGCCACCCGCGATCAATTCGTGAATTGCTTGGGACGCGGCAGGCATGGCCGGGGAGTCCACGTCGGCCAGGGTCTGGTCGGCTTCGTCCAGGCGACCCAGCAGCAATAGCCGCCGAGCCTGCAAGTAGGCGGCGTGCGCGGCGTTGACGGGATCGCCGTGAATGGCCAAGGCGGTGCGTGCGGCGGCCAGCGACTTGTCGGGCCATGCCAGATCGCGCGACGCCAAGGCCACTTCGGCTTCGGCCACGATGCAACGGGCGCGCGCGACCGGGTTCGCGGGGCCGAATGCACGCGCGGCCTTGCGCAACAGCGCGTTGGCCCGGGCGAAGTCGCCCAGTTGCGCCATGGCGATGCCGCGCAGGGCCAGCGCCGGCGCATCGTCACGCAGCGCCACATGGTTCAGCGCCGTCAACGGGTCGCCGGCGGCCAAGGCACGCGCCGCGCGGGTGATCGGCAAATCGGTGAAGTGCGGTGGCAACTGAAGTTTCCCTATATGGGCCTCGGCTTCGGCCTTGGCCTTGGCTGCGCTTCGGCCTTGGCCTTGGCCTCGCCCAGGTCCGGCCTTCCGTCTTTGCCCAGGTCCGGGCTTCGGCCTTGGCAAAGGCCGCGCATCAATCTACCACCGCTTGCTGCCGGCTGATCTTCTGTTCTGTCAGCCCCGCCCCTGCCCCGCCGCCCGCCACCTGCCGGCCGGCCCCGCCCGCGCCTTCCGCTCTGGCGCGACACACCCGGCAAGCACGACTCGTGGGTGGCGGCAAGGGATGCGGCCCCATTTACATGGTCCCCAAGGTCCCCCCGCCCTTAGCCGGCCCGCCAGCGTGTAAACTCCCCCCTTTTTGACTCTGGTGGTATGTTGCAAGCCCCACAGCGCACAGGTTTAAGCGGCCCGACGCTCATTCGCTTGCTGACTCGCCTGACGGATGTCGACGTTCCGGAATCCAGGCAATCGTTATCCGACCATTTAAGCCAGTGGCTTGGCTGGACGGACGCGATCGCACTGTCCGCGGCCCTGAACACGAGCCCGCCGGTGATCGCCCCCGGCGCGCGCATGTTCAGCAGCGCCGAAGAGCGGGAATGCGCGCGCGTGCGCACGACGCTGGCCGACGCCATCGCCAGCGACACGGCGGCCACAAGCGCCAAGCGGATCGTGCCAGGACAGGCGCCGGCCAAGAAGTCGGCGGCCGTCGAGCAGGCCGAGGCCGATTACTCGAATTTTCGTCAGCGCTACCTGTCGTTGCAGCACACGATGGAGACCAGCGTGGGAAATCTGCGCAGCCGTCTGCGCGGTATGGTCGCGGCCAAAAATGGCGAGATGACCCGTCTGGCCGTGGTGGACGCCATCATGGACCGGGCGCTGCTGCCCAAGGAACGCGCGCTGTTCGGAGCGATCCCCAAGCTTTTGCAGGGGCATTTCGACCGCTTGCGTCTGGCCGAGGCCGCCGCGTTGGCGCCCGGGGATGCGCCCGGGGATGCCCCCGTGGACGCACCCGCTGCCGAAGCCGACGCTGCACCGCCCGCCGATGGCGCCGCCAAGCTGGACGACGGCAACGGCAAGGCGCCCGCGCCGGCAACCGCACCACCGCCTGTTACCCCCGGCGCCTGGCTGGACGTTTTCCGCAAGGATATGCGCAGCGTCCTGCTTGCCGAATTGGATGTTCGACTACAACCGGTCGAAGGGCTGCTTGCCGCCCTTCGCGCCAGCTAACCAGGACACCATGTCCAAGACTCTGATCAATTTCGTTGTATTTGTGGCCGGCTTGGCCGTTGTGGGCTGGATTGGCGCGGGCTATGCGGGGTCAAACCCGCTGGCGCTGGCCGTGACGCTGCTGATCGGCGTCTGCTATCTGGCGGGCGCTTGGGAACTGCTGCGTTACCAGCAGGCCACCAGCGGGGGGGCGCGCGCC
>NZ_JBLVOL010000114.1:1952-19577 GCF_053543755.1 Achromobacter semiaridum
CGCGCCCCCCCACGTCGCTGAACGAACCGCCGGCCAGCCTGACCTCGTGGCTGGACCAATTACCGGCCAGCCTGCGCAACGCCGTCCGGCTGCGCGTGGAAGGCGAACGGGTAGGCTTGCCCGGCCCGGCGCTGGCCCCGTATTTGGTCGGCCTGCTGGTTTTGCTGGGCATGCTGGGCACCTTCCTGGGTATGGTCGTGACGCTGCGGGGTACCGGCATGGCGCTGGAAAGCGCCACCGACCTGGGCGCCATCCGCGCCTCGCTCGCCGCGCCGGTCAAGGGCCTGGGCTTTGCGTTCGGCACGTCGATTGCCGGGGGGGCGACGTCCGCCATGCTCGGCCTGCTGGCCGCGCTGTGCCGCCGTGAACGCGTGCAGGCCGCGCAGCTGCTTGACACCAAGATCGCCACCACGCTGCGCGTCTACTCGCAAAGCTATCAGCGCGAAGAATCATTCAAGCTGCTGCAACGCCAGGCCGAAGTCATGCAGCGCCAGGCCGAAGCCATGCCCACGCTGGTTGACCGCCTGCAAGCCATGATGCAAGGCATGGAACAGCAGACGCGATCCTTGAACGAACGCCAGTTGGCCAGCCAGGACGCGTTCCAGGGCAAGGCCGAGGCGGCCTACGCCCGCCTGGCTGCCGTGATGGAGCAGTCCATGAAGGAAGGCGTGGCCGAAAGCGCGCGATCCGCCGGCGTGGCCTTGCAGCCGGTGGTGCAAGCCACGATGGAAAGCCTGTCGCGCGAAACCGCCAGCCTGCAAGACACCGTGGCCCAGGCCGTGCAGCAGCAACTAAGCAGCCTGACCTCGGGCTTCCAGGCGTCCACCAGCAATGTGGCCGACATCTGGAACCAGGCGCTGGCCGGCCAGCAACGCGCCAGCGAGACGCTGGCGCAAGACCTGCGCGCCTCGCTGGACCGCTTTGCCGAGACCTTTGAACAGCGCTCGGCTGCCCTGCTGGACGGCGTGTCGGCGCGGCTGGAAGCGTCGTCGGGCAACATGTCCGACGCCTGGACGGCGGCGTTGTCGCGCCAGGAACACGTCAGCGAAAAGCTGGCGGGGGACAATCTGCAAGCGCTGACGGCCGCCGCCGCCAGCTTCGAAAAGCACTCTGCATCGCTATTGCGCACCTTGAACGATTCGCACAGCTTGCTGCAATCGGAACTGGCCTCGCGCGATCAGCAACGCCTGGCCGCCTGGACCGAAACGCTGGGCGCCATGGGCGCCACGCTGCGCCAGGAATGGGAACTGGCCGGCACGCAGGCCGCCACCCGGCAACAGGCCATCAGCGACACGCTGGCGCAGACCGTGCGCGACATCAACGCCCAGGCCGCCGCGCAAGCCAGCGTGCTGGAAGCGGTATCGGCCCGCATGGAAGCTGCCGCCACCAACGTATCGGACCGCTGGAACACCGCCCTGGATCGCCAGAGTGAAGTGGCCGACAAGCTGGCTGCCAACAACCAGCAAGCCCTGACCACGGCCGCCGCCGCCTTCGAACAGCATTCGGCGTCGCTGCTGCGCACGCTGGACCAATCGCATGCGGACCTGCAAGCGGCGCTGGCGTCCAAAGACGAAACGCGTCTGGCCGCCTGGACCGAATCGCTTGCCGCCACGGCCGCCACGCTGCGCGCCGAATGGGAACAGGCCGGTGCGCAGGCCGCGACCCGGCAGGACGCCATCAGCGCCGCGCTGGCCGGCACCGCGCGCGATATCGGCGCGCAAGCCGAAGCGCAGGCGCAGTTGCTGCAAAGCGTGTCGACCCGCCTGGAATCCGCCGCCCACAGCGTGTCGGACCGCTGGAACACGGCGCTGGAACGCCAGAGCGAAGTCGCCGAAAAGCTGGCGGCCGACAATCAACACGCCCTGACCACCGCCGCCGCCGCGTTCGAGCAGCATTCGGCATCGCTGCTGCAAAAGCTGGACCAGTCGCACGCCGATCTGCAAACGGCGCTGGCCGCCAAGGACCACGAACGCCTGGCCGCCTGGACCGGCACGCTGACCGCCATGGCGGCCACGCTGGGCCAGGAATGGAAGGCAGCGGGCGACCACACCGTGGCGCGCCAGCAGGAAATCAGCGATGCGCTGGCGCTGACCGCGCTGGACGTCACCAGCCAGACCGAAGCGCAGGCGCGCCTGCTGCAGAGCGTGTCAGCCCGCCTGGAAACCGCCGCCGGCAGTGTGACGCAGGCGTGGACCGAGGCGCAGGCGCGGCAGGAACAGGTCGGCGCAAAGCTGGCCGCCGACAACCAGCAAGCCCTGACGACCGCCGCCGCCACGTTCGAGCAGCATTCGGCATCGCTGCTGCAAAAGCTGGACCAGTCGCACGCCGATCTGCAAACGGCGCTGGCCGCCAAGGACCACGAACGCCTGGCCGCCTGGACCGGCACGCTGACCGCCATGGCGGCCACGCTGGGCCAGGAATGGAAGGCAGCGGGCGACCACACCGTGGCGCGCCAGCAGGAAATCAGCGATGCGCTGGCGCTGACCGCGCTGGACGTCACCAGCCAGACCGAAGCGCAGGCGCGCCTGCTGCAGAGCGTGTCAGCCCGCCTGGAAACCGCCGCCGGCAGTGTGACGCAGGCGTGGACCGAGGCGCAGGCGCGGCAGGAACAGGTCGGCGCAAAGCTGGCCGCCGACAACCAGCAAGCCCTGACGACCGCCGCCGCCACGTTCGAGCAGCATTCGGCATCGCTGCTGCAAAAGCTGGATCAATCGCACGCCGAGCTGCAAGCCGTGCTGGCGTCCAAGGACGAAGCGCGCCTGGCCGCCTGGACCGGCAAGCTGGCCGCGCTGGCCGACGCGCTGGGCCAGGAATGGGAATTGGCCGGCGCGCAGGCCGCCACCCGCCAGCAGGAATTGACGCAGGCGCTGGAGCGCACCACGCAAACGATCACGGCGCAGGCCGAGGCGCAGGCAAGCGTGCTGGAAACGGCGTCCACCCGTCTGGAGACGGCGGCAAGCCAGGTCACGCAGGCCTGGACCGACGCCCAGACGCGCCAGGAACACGTCAACCAGCAACTGGCCGACGGCAACCAGCAGGCGCTGGAGGCCGCCGCCGCCACGTTCGAACAGCATTCGGCATCGTTGCTGCACACGCTGGACCAATCGCACGCCGATCTGCAAGCGGCGCTGGCCGCCAAGGACGAAGCACGCTTGGCCGCGTGGACCGGCAAGCTGGCCGCCGTTGCCGACACGCTGGCGCAAACCGCCAACGACATCACCGCGCAAACGCAGGCGCATGCCAGCGAGACCATCGCCGAAATCGGCCGTTTGGTGCAGGCCGCGTCGGAAGCTCCCAAGGCCGCCGCCGACGTCATCGGCGAACTGCGCCAGAAGCTGTCCGACAGCATGGTGCGCGACAACGACATGCTGCAAGAGCGCAACCGCCTCTTGGAAACGCTGGACACGCTGCTTAACGCCGTCAACCACACCGCCGCCGAACAGCGCACGGCCGTGGACGCGTTGGTGGCCTCGTCGGCCGAGCTGCTGGAACGCGTGGGCACGCAGTTCACCGACCGCGTCGAAGCCGAAACCGGCAAGCTGACCGATGTGGCCGCGGCGGTGACCACCAGCGCCGTGGAAGTGGCCAGCCTGGGCGAATCGTTCGGCACGGCGGTGCAGCTGTTCGGCGAGTCCAACGACAAGCTGGTCGCGCACCTGCAACGCATCGAGGCGGCGCTGGACAAGTCCATCGCGCGCGGCGACGAGCAACTGTCCTACTACGTGGCGCAGGCGCGCGAAGTGGTGGACCTGAGCCTGATGTCGCAAAAGCAGATCATTGAAAACCTGCAACAGCTGGCCACCCAGCGCGCCACCGCCGGAGAGCAGATCGCATGAGCGAGGACATCGACGGCGGCGTCGAACCCTCCGCACCGGCCTGGGCCGTCTTTGGCGACTTGATGTCGGTGCTGCTGGGCGCGTTTGTGCTGATTCTGGTCAGCGTGATCGGCGTGCAGCTGCAACTGTCGACGCAGCTGGAAGAAGAGGTCAAGCAACGCCAGGAAGAAACGCAGCGGCGCGAAACGCTGGAGCAGGCGCTGGCGGGTCCGCTGGCCGCCGGCCGCGTGACCTTGATCAACGGCCGCATCGGCATTAGCGGCAGCGTGCTGTTTGCCTTGAACTCCGACCAGTTGCAGCCCGAGGGCCGCGAGGTCTTGAAGACGCTGATCGAGCCGCTGGCCGCGTACCTGAAGACGCACGACGAAATCCTGATGGTCAGCGGCTACACCGACGACCAGCAGGTGCGCGAAGGCAACCGCCGTTTTGCGGACAACTGGGACTTGTCGGCGCAGCGCGCGCTGACGGTGACGCGCGCGCTGATCGACGAAGGCGTGCCGTCCGCCACCGTGTTTGCCGCCGCCTTCGGGTCCGAGCAGCCGGTGGCCTCCAACGCCGACGAAGCCGGCCGCGCCAAGAACCGCCGCGTGGAGATCACGCCCATCCCGAAACCGTCCAACGAGCCGGAAAAGCCGCGTGAACAGTAACGACGAGGTCGGCGGCGCGGTGGATGGCGTGAATGGCGCGCACGGCGTGGACGCGGCGGATGCCGTGGACTCGGTTGATGCCGTCCAGGCCGCCCACGCCGTGGATACCGCGGGCGCCGCCGACGCGGCGGACGCAGCGGGCGTTGACGTGTCCACGCTGGCGGCACAAGCCACCCTGGACGCCTGGGGCGACAGCGGTGCCGACCGCCTCGACCCGGTGCGCTTTCGCTTTCTTCAAGCCATGGCGCGGCGCACCGCCGCCCTGCAAGGCCTTGCCCGCCAACGGCTGGAAGTCCAGCTGGCCCAACATTTGCGCGCTTATGCGCGCTTGCTGGAGGCAGTGGAGCCGGACGCTTCGACGATGGATTCGGTCGAGGCATCAGAGCCCCCTTCGCACCCCTCTTCGCATGCCCCGTCGACATCGGCCGAGGCATCGCCTGCCGCCTCTGCCACCCCCCAAACCGCCCCCGCCGCGCTGACCCAGCTGCTGGCCTACCTGACGTACCCCGACGCCCCGGACAACGACCCGACCTGGGACCGCGATGCGCTTGGCCTGCGCGCGGCGTATCCCGACGTACAGATGCTGGAGTATTTTCGCGGCGTGTGGTCGCGTGTCAGCGCCGACCGGCAGGTGCGCCAGTCGCAAGAGCAGGTGCACAAGAACGCCGGCCCGCTTAATTCCAACCAGCTGGTGCATCGCGCCCTGTCGCTCATGCGCGAGCTGTCGCCCGGTTACCTGCAACAGTTCCTGTCGTACACGGACGCGTTGATGTGGATGGAGCAGATCCAAGCGGCCACCGCGCCCGCGCCTAAGGAAAGCACGCGCTCGGGCGCCGCGAAAAAGACCTCGCGGGCCAAGGCGCGGCAAGGCTAGCCCGTGCGCCGGGCGGCCACGCCTGCCCGGGCGTGCCCCAAACCCCACGTCCCAAACCCCGCGCCCCATAACGGCCGGGGCTGAGCCGGGCCAGACGCCGGCCCTGCCTATAATTAAGCCCATTCGTATCCGGCCACCCCGTCGGCCACCCACACCCCCACCCGCTTTGACGGCCCTGTCGCCGTGCCTCATGTCCACCTTGCCTATCCGTGTGCTGTCGATCATCCCCCCGATGACCCAGCTCAATACGCCCTACCCCTCCACCGCTTATCTGACCGGCTTTTTGCGGTCGCGGGGGGTGACCGCCTATCAGGAAGACCTGGCGCTAGCGCTGGTGTTGCGCCTGTTGTCGGCCGACGGCCTGCGCGCCGTGGCGGACCGGATCGCCACGCTGCCGCTTGAACAGCACACGCCCGCCATCCAGGCGTTCGTGGCGATGCAACCGCGCTATCTGGCCACCATCGGCCCGACCATCGCGTTTTTGCAAGGCCGCGATTCCACGCTGGCGCACCGGATCGTGGGCCGCAATTTTCTGCCGGAAGGGCCGCGTTTCAGCACCTTGGACGTCTATATGGACGAAGACGGTGGCGACCCGCTAGGCTGGGCGTTCGGCGCCCTGGGGCTGCAAGACCGGGCCAAGCATCTGGCCACGCTGTACCTGAACGATCTGGCGGATGTGCTGCGCGACGCGGTGGATTCGCGCTTTGAGTTCGTGCGCTACGCCGAATCGTTGGCCGGCAGCCAACCCACGTTCGACCCCTTGGCCAACGCCCTGGCCGGTGCACCGACGCTGGTGGACGACACGCTGCATAGTCTGACGATCGAGGCCCTGGCCCGCCATCAGCCAACGATGGTGCTGCTGTCGGTGCCGTTTCCGGGCGCGGTGTACGCGGCGTTTCGCATCGCGCAGACCATCAAGGCGCAGGACCCCGGCATCATCACCGTGCTGGGCGGCGGCTTCGTCAACACCGAACTGCGCGAACTGAAAGACCCGCGCGTGTTCGACTATTTCGACTTCGTCAGCCTGGACGCGGGCGAACGCCCCCTGCTGGCGCTGCTGGAACACGTGCAAGGCAAGCGCTCGCGCCAGCGTTTGGTGCGCACCTTCCTGCGCGACAAGGACAGCGGCGCCGTCCAATACGTGAACCTGGTCGAACCGGACGTGGCCTTTGCCGAAGTCGGCACGCCCACCTGGGACGGCCTGCCGCTGGACCGCTACCTGTCGCTGCTGGACATGCTGAACCCCATGCACCGCCTCTGGAGCGACGGGCGCTGGAACAAGCTGACCG
Organism: Achromobacter semiaridum; assembly: GCF_053543755.1. NCBI lineage: Bacteria > Pseudomonadati > Pseudomonadota > Betaproteobacteria > Burkholderiales > Alcaligenaceae > Achromobacter > Achromobacter semiaridum. The sequence continues at coordinate 8,599 of NZ_JBLVOL010000114.1, forward strand.
TGGCGCATGGTTGCTACTGGAAAAAGTGCAGCTTCTGTGACGTCAGCCTGGACTACATCGGCCGTTACGAGGGCGCGTCGGCCTCGGTGCTGGCCGACCGCATCGAAGCCATCGTGCAAGAAACCGGACAGACGGGTTTCCATTTCGTGGACGAAGCCGCGCCGCCCAAATCGCTGAAGGCACTGGCCACCGAGCTTATCGACCGCAACGCGGGCATTTCGTGGTGGGGCAATATCCGCTTTGAAAAAACGTTCAGCCCGGAACTGTGCGAACTGCTGGCCGACAGCGGCTGCATTGCGGTATCGGGCGGACTGGAAGTGGCGTCCGACCGCTTGTTGAACCTGATGAAGAAAGGCGTGTCGGTGGATCAGGTGGCGCGTGTCACGCGGGCGTTTTCCGACGCCGGCATCCTGGTGCACGCCTACCTGATGTACGGCTTTCCCACGCAAACGGTGCAAGACACCGTGGACGCGCTGGAATACGTGCGCCAGCTGTTCGCCAACGACTGCATCCAAAGCGGTTTCTTTCACCGCTTTGCCTGTACCGTGCATTCGCCGGTGGGCAAGAACCCCGAGGAATACGGCGTCACGCTGCAACCCCTGCCGCCCGTGACGTTCGCCAAGAACGACATCGGCTTTCATGACCCCACGGGCGTGGACCACGATGCGCTGGGCCGCGCGTTGAAAAAAGCCATCTACAACTTCATGCACGGCATCGGCCTGGACGAAGACGTGCGCACGTGGTTCCCGTTCAAGGTGCCCAAGACCACCGTGTCGAAAAACCGCATCGCCCGCGCGCTTAGCCAGCAGGGCTGAGGCGCGAGTTGAAGGCGGCGGGAGGATTTGCACGCGCCCCTCTCCCGCAGTACTATACGATCCATATACAAACCATATATGGATCGTTCCTTCATGGGCCTCGTCAAAATTTCCGAGCAGATGCATGAGAATCTGCGTGTCGCCAGCGGCGCGCTCAGCCGCTCGATCAATTCCCAAGCCGAACACTGGATGCGCATCGGCATGCTGTCCGAGCTCTACCCCGAGATGTGCCACGCGGATATCTGCCAGTTGCTGATCCGCATCGAACAGAGCGAGGGCTTCACGATTGCATCGCTGTCCCGGCGCGCACCGGACGCCGCCCAGGAGGTTGCGTAAATGGCGCGCAAGGTTTCCATCAAATCCGCTGCTGATATCGCCATGGCCCGCAAGGCCGGCGCGATGGCGGCCGAAGTGCTGCACATGATCGGCGAACACGTGCGCCCCGGCGTCACCACCGACGAGCTCGACCGCATCTGCAACGAGTACATCGTCAACGTGTTGAAGGCCATTCCGGCCAACGTCGGCTATCACGGCTTTCCGAAGACGATCTGCGCGTCGGTCAACCACGTCATCTGCCACGGCATCCCGTCGGCCAAGGTGCTGAAAAACGGCGACATCCTGAACATCGACGTCGCCGTCATCAAGGACGGCTGGTTTGGCGACACCAGCCGCATGTACTACGTGGGCCAGCCCAGCCCGCTGGCGCGCCGCCTGGTCAACACCACGTATGAAGCCACGCGCGCAGGCATCATGGCCGTCAAGCCCGGCGCCACGCTGGGCGACATCGGCCACGCCATCCAGACGGTGGCGCACCGCGAACACTTCAGCATCGTGCGCGAATATTGCGGCCACGGCATCGGCCAGATCTATCACGACGAACCGCAGGTGCTGCACTACGGCCGCCCCGGCGAAGGGCTGGTGCTGCAACCCGGCATGATGTTCACGATAGAACCGATGATCAACGCGGGCAAGCCGGCCACCAAGCAGTTGCCGGACGGCTGGACGGTGGTCACCAAAGACCGCTCGCTGTCGGCGCAATGGGAACACATGGTGGTCGTGACCGACACCGGCTACGAGGTGCTGACGCCCTGGCCCGACGGCTACGGCGACTACCCGCCGATACCCTGACGGGAAGTTTGAACGCTGCGGCGGGCCACGCGGGCCCTGGTGGCCTCAACGTCGCGGGGGCCACGGCAAGGACCGGAGTGCAGGCCATCAAGGGCACGATCATGATCGTGCCCTTGCCGTTTCCGGCGCTATTGCATCCCCTGCCCCATCCCCTCATGCCCTTTCCGCCCGTGCCGCCCGCCCTGCCCGCCGCGTTTCGCCGGCTGGCCGCGTCCAATCTGGCCGCCCAATTTTCCGAACAGATGGCATTGGCCGCCGCGCCGTTGGTGGCCGTGTTGACGCTGGGCGCCACGGCCGCGCAGACGGGCGCACTGCAAGCGGCGCAGACCCTGCCGTTTCTGCTGCTGTCGCTGCCGGCCGGCGTCCTGGCCGACCGGATGTCGCGCAAGCTGCTGATGACAGGCGCCGAATGCGTGCGCGCAGCCAGCCTGTTGGCCTTGCTGGCGCTGCTTGGGATGGGCGCGCTGAATTTGACGTGGCTGGCGGCGCTTGGCTTCCTGGGTGCGGTGGGCACGGTGGCGTACAACGTATCGGCCCCGGCGCTGGTGCCGCGCCTGGTGCCGGCTGGCGATCTGGCCAACGCCAACCGCTGGCTGGAGCTGGCGCGCAGCTGTGCGTTTTCGGCCGGGCCGGCGGCGGGCGGCGCGCTGGTGGGCTGGATGGGCGCGCCCATCGCCTATGTGCTGGCCACCACGTTGTCGCTGCTGGCGGCGGTGTGCCTGGCGGGCTTGCCGCGAGATGCCGCGCCAGATGCCGCGCCAGATGCGGCGCCAGACGCCGCGTCTGATGCGGCGCCTGATGAGGGGTCTGATGCGGCGCCTGATGGGGGGTCTGATGCGGGTTGTGATGGGGGGCCCGATGCAGGGGCGGCTGCGCGGGATGCGCCGCCCGTTGCCGCCCCCTTGCGCCCCGGCATCCTCCTGCAATTGCGCGAAGGCGCAGCGTTTGTCGCGGCGCATGCATTGCTGCGTCCCGTGCTGATCACCGCCGTGTTCTTCAACACCGCCTGGTTCATCCTGCAAGCCGTGTATGTGGCGTACGCCATCGACCGGCTGGGCCTGAGCGCCACGGGCGTGGGCATCACGCTGGGCGTGTATGGCGCCGGCATGCTGGCCGGTGCCTTGGCGGCGCCGTGGCTCGCGCGCCGGCTGAGCTTCGGCGCGATGATCGCGGCCGGGCCGTTGACGGCGTTGGTGGCAAGCGGCATCTTGCTGTCCACCCTGGCCTACCCGTCCGGCGTGTGGGCGGCCGTGGGCTTCTTTCTTTTCGGTGCGGGCCCGGTTCTATGGACGATCACCACCACCACGCTGCGCCAGGCCGTCACGCCCAATGCGCTGTTGGGCCGCGTGTCGGCCGTGATCCTGACCGCCACGTGCGGCGCCCGCCCGGTCGGCGCGCTGATCGGCGCGGGCCTGGCGGCGCGCGTGGGGGTGGAAGCGTGCCTGTGGGCTTCCACGGCGGGGTTCGTGGTGCAATTCCTGGTGCTGTTCGCGTCCCCGGTGCTGCGGCTGCGCAGTCAGCCGCGTAGCGTAGGCGCGGGCGCATAAAGCGGCGTGGTTTGAAGGCGGGGCCAGTTCCGTGGGCCGGACGTTGCGACGATTGGCGCGCGGGCTGTTGCGGTCGTCGGCGTGCGTTTCTGTATCTGGCGGGGCACAAGGCGGCCCGCTAGACTTGCCGCTATCCGCGCGGCGGCAGGCCGCTGGCCTTCCCCGACAACCGCGCTCACTTCCGTAAACCGCCGCCCCCGCATGACGCTGAAAATCCTGGGTAAAGCTTCGTCCATCAACGTGCGCAAAGTGCTTTGGACCTGCGCCGAATTGAACCTGCCGTTCGTCCGCGAAGACTGGGGCGCCGGCTTTCGGCCCACCAGCGACCCGGAATTTCTGGCGCTGAACCCGAACGCCATGGTGCCCGTCATTGAAGACGGTGACTTTGTGCTGTGGGAATCGAACAGCATCATCCGCTACCTGGCGGCGCAGTATGGCGGCGATGTGCTTTACCCCGCCGATCCCAAGAAACGCGCCCACGTGGACCAATGGATGGACTGGCAGGCGACCGACCTGAACCGGTCATGGAGCTACGCCTTCATGGCGCTGGCCCGGCAATCCCCGGCGCACCGGGACGCGGCCTGCATCGACGCGTCGCGTCGCGCCTGGGCGTTCTATATGGGGATACTGGATGCACGGCTGGCGGCAACAAAAGCCTATGTGGCGGGCGATGCCTTCACGCTGGCGGACATTGCCATCGGTTTATCCGTCCACCGCTGGTTCGCCACGCCCTACGCTTTGCCGTCCGGTGCAACGTCCGCCGCAACGTCCGCCGCACCATCGTTGCCTGCCTTCGACAAACCCGCGCTGCCCGCGGTGCAGGGCTACTACGACCGTCTGGCGGAACGCGAGGGGTATCGGCTGTACGGCCGCAACGGCGTGGCTTGATCTTGGCATGCGGGCGAGGCCGCGCCGGCAGCCCGCAGCCCTGGCCCCCAGCTTTTCCCTGCCCGCGCTACTTCACCACGCCGCAAACCAGCCGGCCGCCTCCGCCGCCCAAGGGCGCGGGCGTGTCGCTGTAGTTGTCGCCGCCCACGTGCACCATCACCGCATGCTTTTTCACGTCGGCCAGCTTCAGGTGCGGCGCCACCACGGCTTTTTTGGCGGTGCCATCGGCGGCCACCACGATGAAAGGCAGATCGCCTTGATGCCCGTCGGTGGCCATTGGACCCTTGTGGGCCTTGGTGCCCTTGGTGTCCAGGTGCCCGCCCGCCGCGCCGCCGGGCGCCATCTTGTCATTCACCATGCCCGGCATGCACGAGGCCTTTTCATGCACGTGAAACCCATGCTCGCCGGGCGGCAGGCCCTTCAGGTTGGGCGTGATCTGCAAGCCGCCCTTGGTGTCCTTCAGCGAAATCGTGCCGGCGCTTTTGCCCAGGCCCTCGGCCGTCAGGAATGACATCGTGACGTCTTCGGCCAGCGCCGCGCTGGATGCGCCCGCCATCGTCAGGGCCGCGACCAGCATCGAGATTTTCTTCATGAAGTGCCTCCTGGAATCATGCACGCAAGGTGCGGATGCCCGGCCAAGGCGGACCGTGCCGCCTGGCCCAGGGCGCAGAAAACAATAGCATCGTGGCGGCAAGGCGCGCCAGCACTCTTCCTTCCTGATACAAGCGATCAGGCTTGTTAACGATTCAGCAGCAGCACCAATGCGTGCAGCGCCACGCCGATCAAGCCGCCCACCAGCGTGCCGTTGAAACGGATGTATTGCAGATCGCGGCCCACGCTCAGTTCCAGTTCATCGACCAGATGGCGTTCGTCCCAGTTCTTGACCGTGCGCGAGATATGCTCCGTCACGCCGATGCGCAGCCGCCCCGTCAGGCGCCGCGCGCTGCCCAGCACATGGCTGTTGATGGCTTCCCGCAGGCCGGGGTCTTCGCCCATCTTGCGGCCCAGCGCCAGCAACGCGTTTTCCAGATGAGCGGCCAGCGCCGAATGTTCGTCCGACAGGTCGCGGCGCAACGCCGCATGGATGTCGTCCCACAGGCCCTGCACGTATTCCTGCACCTTGGGGTGGTCGATGGCGCGCTGCTTCAGTTCTTCAACCTGGCTGGACAAGGCCGGATCGGTCTTCAGCCGTTCTATGTAGTCCAGCACCCAGGCCTCATAGTCGCGGCGCACCGGATGATCAGGTTCGGACAACACGTCGCGCAACTCGTCCATCAAGGCCATCGCCAGCCGGTCCGCCAGGTTGTCGGCAATGCCGTCCACCGACTTCACCGCGTTCACCGCCGCGATGATGCGCGGCCATTCCTTGCGCGCGAATTTCACCAACAACGTCGACGCGCGATCCTTGACCTCGTCCTGGCCCAGATAGCCGCCCAGGCGTTCCATCGCGGCATCCAGCAATTCCTGATGGCGGCCGTCTCGCGTCAGCAGGCCCAGTACTTCGCCCACCGTGCCCGCCGCGTCCCAACGGCGCAGATTCTTCACCACGAATTCCTGGATCACGCCGCGCACGGCGTGATCGTCCAGCATGTCCAGCGTTTGCAGCGCCACGCGCCGCGCGCCGTCGCTCAAGGCTTGCGCCTGCTTGGGCCGCACCAGCCAGCGCGACAAGCGCGCGGCCGGGTCAAAGACGCGCAGCTTTTCCATCAAGCTGTCGGGATCCAGAAAGTGGTCACGCACGAACACGGCCAGGTTGTCGCCGATGCGATCCTTGTTGCTGGGGATGATGGCGGTGTGCGGAATCGGCAGCCCCAGCGGACGGCGAAACAGCGCCACCACGGCGAACCAGTCGGCCAGCGCGCCCACCGTGGCCGCTTCGCAGAACGCCCGCACCCACGCCCATGCGCCCTGCCCGCCCATCACGTGGCTGGTGATGAAGCCGCACACCATGGCCACCAGCAACGCCAGCGCGGCGATCTTCATGCGCCGCAACTGCGTGCGGCGCAGGTCGGAAGCCAGCGTGGAATGCGTGGCGAAGGTGGCGGCGGGCGAGGACGTTTCGGGCATGGGAATATTCGGCTTGGCGACGCGTCAGCATAACAACAGGGGTGGGCCCGGGGCGCAAGTCTGGCTGCGGCCGCGCCCGATGGCAATGCGCTACGGTGGCGCACCGTCCGCGCGGCGCCCTCGGCGATACCAGCGCAACAGCGGCGACGCCGTTATCCCGTGCGCCACCACCGAACCCACAATGACCGCCAGCATCGCCGGGGCCAACACGCGCATGACGCCGCGCGGCGCCTGCTCCATCGCCAGCGACAGGTAGTAGAAGGTGCCCACGCCCCGGATGCCCAGCCACGCGGCCAACCCGCGCTGGCGCCCGTTCAACGACGACCCGGCCAACGCCAGCATGACGCTGGCGGGGCGCACCGCCACAAACAACAGCACGGTGGCGGCCAGCGGCATCCACGCCAGCAAGTCGCGCCAATAGGCAGAGACCACACATCCGATGATCAGCATCAAGCCCAGTTCCACCACGCGCTCCAGTCCGACCGAAATCGCCATCATCGATTCCGCCAGGTAGGCGTGCGCCAGCTGGGGGTCTTGCGCGCTTTGCTCTTGTTCCCTTGGCGTCACGTCCTGCACCGCCGCGCGCGGATTACGCCCGGCCCCGGTGGCACGCAGCTCTTGCTGGCGCAGCGCTACGCCCGCGCAGAACACCGCCAGAAAGCCGTACCCATGCGCCAGCACGGTGGCCCCATAACAAAGCGCGATCAGGCCAAGGGCCAGGAACTCGTCCAGGCCCAGCGCGTTGCCGTAGCGGATGCGCAGCCAGGCGATCAGGCGTTCGCTCAGGGTGCCGATCAGCCAGCCGATGGCAATCGCCACGACGACGCTCCACACCAGTTGCGCCGCCAGCCACCCCGGCTGCGACAGACCCTCCGGCCCGGCGTTGCACAGCGCCACGCCCAGCAGCACGAACGGAAACGCGGCGCCGTCGTTTGCCCCGCCCTCGCCCGACAAGGCAAAGCGCAGCGGTTCGTCATCGCCCGCTTCCAGGGGCCGCAGTTCGTTGGCCAGCACCGGGTCCGTGGGCGCCACGGCGGCGGCCAGCAGCACCGAAGGCCCCAGCGGCAAGCCCAGGATCAAATGCGCCGCAGCCGTCATGATGCCGATCGTGAACAGCATGGCCGGCGCCGCCAGCCGCAGCGGCAACCGCCACAAAGGATCGCCGCAGGCCGCGCGCAGATGCATGCCGATGGCGAACAGCGACACCGGCAACGCGGCTTCGGTGATCAGCCGCAACGCGTGCCGGTCGTGCCATAAATCCAGGTGCAACAAGCCCAGACCGGCGGGTCCGATGGCAAAGCCGGCCGCCAGGTACACCATGGCGCCGGTCATGGGCAACGCGTCGATGGCGCGCTTGGCCAGCGCCATCAGCACCAGCAACGCGCCGATCAACACAAACCAGACCGCCTCGATGTTCATGACCGTGCTCCACGCAGGCGCCGGCAGGCCGCGCTATTCGCCCAGGAACTCCGACACGGCATCCAACCCTTCGATATGGTCGGCCACCACCTTCGCGATAAATGCGATGGGCACGGACAAGAGCGTGCCCCAGATGCCCCACAGCCAGGTGAACAACAGCAGCATCATGAAGACCGCCACCGAATTCATCCGGGCGATGCGGCCCGACATCCACGTGGTGACCAGCACGCCGATCAGCAAGGCGATGGCGACCGAGCTACCGGCCACCTGAAGCGCCGGCCCGATCTCGCCAAACTGAATCAACGCGGCCACCCCCGTGCCCACGGCCGTCAGCAGCGGGCCAAAGTACGGGATGATGTGCAGCGCGCCCGCCACCACGGCCCAGGTGGCGGCGTTTTCCAGGCCCAGCAGCCGAAACGCGCCCCACGACAGCACGCCCAGCGCCACGTTGGTCACCAGCATCATCGCCATGTACATGTGGATGGAGCTGTTGATCTGGTCCAGCATGTGCACGCTGATCTTTTTCTGCGACAAGGTCTTGCCCGCCACCTTGACGAACTTGCGCTTGAACGCATTGCCCGATAGCAGCAGGAAGAACACCAGGAACACGCTCATCGTCGCCTGGCCCAGGAAGGTGGCCAGGCCCTTGGAACCCCACAGCAGGAATTCGCTGAGTCCCGCGTCCGACTTGGCCACGACCACCTGGCGACCGGGCTGGATGCCGCCCGTTTCTTGCAGCACGCTGGCCGCGCCCTTGATGCGTTCGATGATGGACCCATCGCCGCTGGCGAAGCCGCCCAGCGTGCGCGAGATCTTGCCCGAGATTTCGGGCAAGGCGTCCACAATGGACGTGACCTGGCTTTGGGTCGCGTACACCACGCCCGCCAGCCCGAAGGCGATTACGGCCATCAGGATGATGATGCCGATCGGACGCGGCACGCGCACGCGTTCCATCAGCGCCACGGCGGGGTCCAAGGCGTACGCCACCACGATGGCCATCACCACGGGGACGATGAATTCCTGCGCCATCTTCAGCGAAAACAACACGGCCAGGACCGTCAGCGTGGTCAGACAGGCGCCGCGCGCCCACACGTGGGTGACGTTGGGCGCGGGCTCGGGGACGATGCCCGCATCCTGGACCGTGGCTTTTTCGCCCGAGGCACGATCATCCGGCCCCGACTTTTCCGCCGCGCGCTCTTCGGGCGACTCGGCTTTCGCTTCGTCGCCGCCCACCGCCGGGCCTGCCGTGTCCGGCACCTTGATGTCCGGCGTGTTGTTCGCCGGTGTCACGCTATCCATCCCGCCCCCAATTTCCGTTTTTGGCCAAAGTTCTTGGTCAAGCTTTTGGCTATCGCGATCAGCAAGTATCGTGCCCGATGCCGTTTAGCCCTTCACCGCCAGCAGGCCGGCCTGCCCTTCGTGACTGCGTTGCGCGCGTTCCAGGATGAATTCGATCAGCATCGAGATTGCACGCGGATGGTGACGATTGGGCATGTACAGCATATACATGCCGCGCCCAAAAATGCTTAAGCGCCAGGGCGTCAGCAGCGGCAGCAGTTCGCCCCGCGCAATGTCGTCGTGCACCACGTAGTCCGGCACCACGCCCACCCCCAGCCCGGCGCGGATGGCATCGCGCAGGAACGCGTAGTTGCGGGAAATCACCGTGGGTTCAAGCACCACGTGCTGGCGCGGCTGCCCGTCGTAATACGCCGACAGGCGCAGCGGCCTGCCGATCACGGCAGCGCTGATGACCGGCAGTTGCGCCAGGTCTTCCGGGCGGGCGGGCAGGCCCCGCGCGGCGGCATAAGAGTGGGACGCGCAGGCCACGTAGCGCACCTGGCCCAATTCGCGCGCCACCAGGTTCTGCGGGGGCTCGGACATGATGCGCACCGCGATGTCGACTTCGTCGCGCAGCAGGTCGTCCACGCTGTTCTCGAACAGCACGTCCAGCACGATGTCGGGATAAGCGGCCTTGAACTCCAGCAGCCACGGCGTCATCACGAATTGCCCGTAGCCGCTGGGCACGCTCAGGCGCACCTTGCCCTGCGGCGTCTTGCCCAACGTATCGACGGCTTCGCGCGCCGCCACCAGTTCGTCTTGAATGCTGCGGCCATGTTGATACAGCTTCAGGCCGATCTCGGTGGCCTCAACGTGCCGGGTCGTGCGCCGCACCAGCTGCATGCCGACCGACCGTTCCAGTTGGTTCAGGTGATAGCTGACATTGGCGCGCGTCATCTTGAGCCGGCGCGCGGCTTCACTCAGGTTGCCTGCGTCCAGGATATCGACCAGCAAGGTCAGGGATTTGGTGTCCATGGCGTCTCCTTGCGCGGCATTGTCAAATTTTATTATCCGTAGTGTCAATTCCCGATGCCATTGTCAAGACATCTTTACTGCGAAAGAATAAAGAAATAAGAGATCAGCGATACGCGACTAGCGACCAGCGATCAGCGATCAGCGATAAGCCGTTACCGGCTTGCCCAGGCGCCGCCCCGGCGGACGCCTTACCGGAGACAAGGACCTCATGACGGACAGCAGCACTGCCGGCGCCGCCCACGCGCGCCGCGACGAAGACATCCTGGTCATCACCCTGGACCACCCTCCCGTGAATGCCCTGAGCGCCGATGTGCGCCGCGACCTGGCCGACGCCATCCAGGCAGGCCAGGCCGACACGTCCGTGCGCGCCATTCTGTTGGTGGGCGCGGGCAAGAATTTCATCGCGGGCGCCGACATCCGCGAATTCGGCAAACCGCCCAAGCCGCCCGCTTTGCCCGACGTCTGCAATCAGATCGAAGCCAGCACCAAGCCCGTGGTCGCCGTGCTGCATGGCGCGGCGTTGGGCGGTGGGCTGGAAGTGGCGTTGGCCGCGCATTACCGCGTGGCGCTGGCCAGCGCCAAGCTGGGCTTGCCCGAAGTGAACCTGGGCCTGTTGCCCGGCGCGGGCGGCACGCAGCGCACGCCCCGCCTGATCGGCGCGGCCGCCGCGCTGGACCTGATGCTGTCGGGCAAGCACCTGTCCGCCGATGCCGCCTTGCGCGCGGGGCTGGTGGATACGCTGGCTGAGGGCGACGACCCCTTGGCCGCCGGGCTGGCCTACACCCGCCAACTGTTGGCACAG
>NZ_JBLVOL010000115.1:0-776 GCF_053543755.1 Achromobacter semiaridum
GGCCTCGGCGGCACGGCGCGCCTCATCGCGGCCACCCGACGTAGCGGAGGCGGCAAGGGGCGGGCCGGCGCGGCGGTTGTCGGCACGGTTGCCCACCTTGACAGGGGGCGCGGCCGGCGCGGGCGCGGCGGTTTTCACGGGTTCGGACTTCGCGGCAGGCTGCGCCTGGGCGATCGGCGCAGAGGCCTCGGGGGAAGGTGTATCGGACTTATTGGCTAGCACAACGGGTTCCGGCTTGGCTTCTTCAGCCTTGGGCTCGGTGGATTCAGTCTTAACTTCGGGCTTGGCCTCTTCGGCCACGGGCTCGGCAGGAGCAGGCGCCGGCGTCGGTTCGGGTTCAGGCTGGGCCTGGACTTCGGCGGCTTGCGCCTCGACGGGGGCGGGCACTTCGGCCGCGACGGGTTCAACAGGCGCGGGCGCTTCAACCGGCGCGGGCGCTTCTACAGCAACGGGCTCTTGTGCCGCGGCAGGGGCCGAAGCCTCGGCCTTGTCGGCAGTGGTCTCGCGGGGCTCGACCACGGCAGGAGCCTCGGGTGCAGCCGGCGCGGACACCTGCTGCTCTTCTTCGATCGCAACTTCATCTTCGGCGCGCGCGGACGCAGCCTGCTCAAGGGCGATTTCGGAGGGATCACGCTTGACGAAAACGCGCTTCTTGCGCACTTCGACCTGGATCGTGCGCGAGCGGCCGGTGGCATCAGCCTGCCGGATCTCGGACGTCTGGCGGCGCGTCAAGGTGATCTTCTTGCCTTCGGTCGCGCCATGGGCGCGCCGCAGCG
>NZ_JBLVOL010000115.1:848-3638 GCF_053543755.1 Achromobacter semiaridum
CCACGCAGCGATTCGAGCAATTTCGCCTTGTCGCTGTCGGTGACGGAATCGTCAACCGATTTGAGGTCAACACCAGCCGAGCGCAGCTGATCCAGCAGCACATTGGCAGGCATTTTCAGCTCGGTAGCGAACTGGGCGACGGTGTTACTCGACATTAGGCTCTCTCTTCCCTATATGCAGCTATTACAAACAACGTGAACTTGCGGTGGATGAAACCAGCACTACCCACCGCAGACCCGTGTCCTTTTGGTTATTCTTCGTCGAACCAATGGGCACGGGCACGCATGATGAGGTCGCTGGCTTCCTGCTCGGTCAAGCCGGCGATTTCCGCCAGTTCGTCCGTTGCCAATTCGGCCAGATCATCACGCGTATGCACTTGACGCTCGGCCAGCTTCGCAGCCAGTTCTTGCGTCATGCCTTCGAGTTCAAGCAAATCCTGTGCGGTCTCAAGGCGCTCTTCCTGGGCAATTGCCTCAGTCAGTAGCGCATTGCGGGCACGGGCGCGCAATTCATTGATGGTGTCTTCGTCAAACGCTTCGATTTCCAGCAGTTCCTGCATGGGTACGTAAGCGATTTCCTCGATACCGGTAAAACCTTCGTCGATCAGGATGTCGGCGACTTCCTCATCAACGTCCAACTTGCTCATGAACGTGGTGCGCAGACCCGAACGCTCGACTTCCTGGCGGTTCAGGCTTTCTTCCGGCGTCATGATGTTGATCTGCCAGCCCGTCAGCTCGGACGCCAGGCGCACGTTCTGACCCTTGGCGCCAATGGCCTTGGGCAGGTTTTCTTCGTCAACCACGACGTCCATCGCATGCTTGTCTTCATCAACGACGATCGATTCGACGTTGGCCGGCGCCAAGGCGCCGATGACAAACTGCGCGGGGTCTTCCGACCACAACACGATGTCGACCTGTTCACCACCCAGCTCGTTACGAACCGCGGTGACGCGCGAACCGCGCATGCCGACGCAGGTGCCGATCGGGTCGATACGCTTATCGTATGCCACCACGGCGATCTTGGCACGCACACCCGCGTCACGGGCAGCAGCCTTGATCTCGAGCAGACCCTGCTCGATTTCGGGCACTTCATTCTCGAATAGCTGGCGAATGAACTCGGGCGAGGTGCGCGACAGGATCACTTGCTGGCCGCGCGCGGCGTGGTCAACACGCAACACGTAGGCGCGGACACGGTCGGCAACCCGGAGGTTTTCCTTCGGGATCATTTCGGAGCGCGGCAGGCGCGCTTCGATCTTGCCGGTTTCGACAATGGCGTCGCCTTTGTCCATGCGCTTGATCGTGCCGGACACAATGGTTTCGCCACGGTCCAGGAAGTCGTTCAGCACCTGTTCGCGTTCGGCATCCCGGATCTTTTGCAAGATGGCCTGCTTGGCCGCCTGCGCGCCGATGCGGCCGAATTCGATGGGCTCAAGCGGCTCTTCGATGTATTCACCTTCCTGAATATCAGGAACGATTTCTTGCGCGTCCGACAGCATTTCCTGCTTGTCAGGTTCTTGCAGGCCCGCTTCGTCAGGCACCACCAGCCAGCGGCGGAAGCCCTCGTGATCGCCGGTTTCCCTATCGATGGCGACACGAATGTCCGCATCATCCTTGAAGCGCTTTTTCATGGCCGAGGCCAGCGCACTTTCCAGCGCACCGAACACGACGTCACGCGTGACGTTCTTTTCACGCGCCAAGGCATCGACCAACAGAAGAATTTCGCGACTCATCGCTTTTTGCCCTTGAAATCCAGAACGGGATCCAGTTTTGCACGTTCGATATCCTCGACCGTGAAATTCAACACCTGGATTTCGTTCTTTTTTGCCTCAAATTCGAGACCGAAGACGGTCTTGTGCATCCCAGCGTCAGCTTCCGAGGCGGCGGCGTCGTCTTCGGGCACGGTCAACGTGCCGGAGAAAACCTTACGTCCGTCTAATGCCTCACGCAGCTTGATTTCGATGCGCTCGCCTGCAAACCGGCGGAATTCGGCTTCATTGCGCAACGGGCGGTCAATGCCCGGCGAACCGACTTCCAGTCGTTTGTAGTCGACGTTTTCGACTTCGAACACCCGCGACAACTGGCGGGAAACCTGTTCACAGTCTTCGATGCGCACACCGCCGACCCGATCGATCGTTACGCGCAAAAGGCCCAGGGCGGCACGCTCGACGTCCACGAGTTCGACGTCCATGCCGGCCAGAGCCTCTTCGGTCAATGCGAATAAATCAGCCATATACTCAAAAAAAATGGGCTGCACGCCCAGCCCACCGATATTGCGCAGAGCCCAGCCGCTTCCCTACTGCACGTAAGGAGCAATGCTGGGCAGCGCCCTATATTGCGACCTAAATTGATGCGCCACGGGTCATTCCAACCCTGCCTGCCCCACAACCCGATATTGAAACCTCAGGTCCGGCGGCACTTGGCGCATATCCGATGCCAAACTGCTATTGAACAACTTCGTATTCAACAACCGCTGAGAACCGCAGCTATTGCAAACCCGCTGCGCTTCAATTGCTCATGCAAACTGCTGTCGGCTTTCTCGCCGGCACTCATACTCGCGTTCTTACCAGCATTCTTACCAGCGTTCTTACCAGTATTCATACCCGCATTCGCACGAGCTTCGACTCTGGCCTTGGCAACAACCAAGCCTGCCAAAGCGGCATCTCGAACCCATCGCCCGGCAAAGGGCAATGACGCGAAGCCATGAAAACCATTGATTTTACCAGATAAACTGGAAAAACGCCTGATTCGTCACGGGCTTACGCTTATACGGGACATATCGGGGTCGAGGGGG